>NZ_MECT01000365.1:0-764 GCF_001722145.1 Shigella sp. FC1544 | reverse complement strand
CTGTATGAATCCCGCCTGAAGGGAAAGCTGCACGTAATCAGCAAGCGATATACGCAGCGAATTGAGCGGCATAACCTGAATCTGAGGCAGCACCTGGCACGGCTGGGACGGAAGTCGCTGTCGTTCTCAAAATCGGTGGAGCTGCATGACAAAGTCATCGGGCATTATCTGAACATAAAACACTATCAATAAGTTGGAGTCATTACCTAAGGTTCGTTGGTGCTGTTAGCACTGTATCCATTTTTAACTTACCATTAGTTCCTCGCCCCCACCACGTCCATAGCGTGTCAGGTCCTATTACATTTGTATGTAACTCTTTAGCTAATTGGCTAGCAAATGAATTTTGTCCTTTACTTGTATTACAAGAAAATAACCAAACTGTCATCCCATCTTTATAATTCCCATCAAATTTAATTAGATATGCTAGATCTTTAGCTGTCATGATACTGCGCGTTGCGGATTCAATAGATGTGGGGGTACCATGCCCCCCGATTGTGAAAACGCCTGGGATATTAATCTCATCAGCTACAGAATGGATAAGATCACTTTCGGGGTATAAATTTATATCAACCAAACCTTGCGGATCTACATTTATGACCGGATTCAACGGATACTGATAAAAAATCCATCCCCCCTTCAGCCCAATCGGATCCTGAGTGATATACCGCCCCTGCAGCGGGTCATAATAGCGGTGGCGGTTGTAATACAGGCCGGACTCCTCATCATACTGCTGACCCGGCAGGCGAATGAGCTGCTGCAGATGA
>NZ_MECT01000364.1:0-795 GCF_001722145.1 Shigella sp. FC1544 | reverse complement strand
TCCGGGATTTGGCCCGGGCATGGGCATCTGCCCGCGATGATTTACGGCATGCAAGGCAACGTCTGAAATCGTTTCTTCTGGTTCATGGGGTCCATTATGTCGGGCGAGCAGATTGGGGCCCTGCACACCGACGCTGGCTCAGCAAATACTCATTCGAAAGTCCCTGGCGACAATTAGCTTTTGACGAACACCGTCGTACAATAGAAGACCGGCAGGCACAATGTGAACGGCTGGAATCCGCCCTGAAGGAGGCCGTTACCGAATGGAGGCTGTATCCGGTAGTAGAGGCGCTGCAAGCCATGCGAGGGATTCAGTTTATTACTGCGGTTGGATTAATTTCTGAACTGGGTGATCTGACCCGTTTTGAACATCCACGACAACTGATGTCATGGTTTGGTATCACGCCATCAGAATATTCATCGGGTGGAAGCAGACATCAGGGCAGCATTACCAAAGCCGGAAACAGCTATGCCAGAAAGCTATTGGTCGAGGCAGCGTGGAGTTACCGTCATCCGGCACGCATCAGTCCGGCAATACAAAAAGGCAGGAAAATTTACCCCGCCCCGTCATTGACAGAGCATGGGATGCTCAACTCAGGCTCTGTAAGAGGTATCGAAAACTTCAGGCCAAAGGAAAGAATGTCAATATTACAATTGTTGCTGTTGCACGTGAGCTGGCGGGTTTTATCTGGGATATGGGCCGAATAGCAATGTCTGTCGCACAACAACCACAATGTCACAAATAAAAAATGAGAATAACCAGTTCCCTGAAGGCGACGTAGCCCGGTACAAGAGT
>NZ_MECT01000363.1:0-799 GCF_001722145.1 Shigella sp. FC1544 | reverse complement strand
TTGAATGGCCCGCCTCTCCGGAAATTTCTTCCTGATTTAATTTATCGCGAGAAAAACTATGTCTGTAGTGATATCAGGTGCGCTGACTGATGGCGCAGGTATCCCCATGTCCGGATACCATATTATTCTGAAATCCCGGGTAAACACCCCGGAAGTGGTGATGCACACTGTTGCTGATGTGATGACAGGAAACGATGGTGAATACTGTTTCCATGCGCGGACTGGAAAATATGGTGTGTATCTGAAACCGGGCTGGCACAACGAGTACAACGTTGGCGACATTGCTGTATATGAGGACTCAAAGCCCGGCACGCTGAATGACTTTCTGATTGCTCCTGATGAGGGCGACCTGAAACCGGATGTCGTCAAACGCTTTGAGGAAATGGTGGTGCAGGCGCAGCAGAGCGCCGGGGCCGCAGCCGGAAACGCACAGCAGACGGCGCAGGATGTGGCGGCAGCCGCAACGGCCCGTGATGATGCACAACGTTTTGCGGAGAATGCCAGACAGGATGCAACCGTCACAGCTGAGGACAGAAAGGCCACTGCGGAAGATGTGACAAGCACAGGAGCAAATGCAGCCGCAGCCGGACAGAGCGCACAGGATGCCGCAGGTTATGCCCGCGCAGCAGAACAGGCCAAAAATGACATTGATGCTGCGCTGACCGGCACTCTGAAAATGGCTAACCATCTGTCAGAAATCGCAGCAGCAGGCGAAAAGGCACAACAGAAGTCCCGGGATAATCTGGGGCTGAAAAGTGCGGCCACGATGGAAGCACAGAGCGACATTTACGACCGGACA
>NZ_MECT01000362.1:0-799 GCF_001722145.1 Shigella sp. FC1544 | reverse complement strand
GCGACTTTCGACCAGCGGCTCTGCATATTGTGTCCGCGTGTAGTGCACCAGCCGGTGCTGACTGTCGTAATGGTACCGGTGGGTGCGCTCATCATCCGTGCGGATACCCCCTTCCGGGATGAGGTCGGTTTTCTCTGTCAGCCTGCCGTGACGGTCATACCGGTAAAGATAGTGCGCGTCACGGGCGATACGGTTATCCGGCCACATGCTGAGGGTGCTGTCCGGGTGCAGCTCCGGGTCGGGCAGGCGGTTACCTGCCGGGTCTGTGGCATACGGGATGCGGATATCAAGGTTCGCTGCGGTGGTGTGAACGCCGGTCAGCCTGCCGGTGGTGCTGTAGCTGTAACTCCGGGTCTGGCGCGGGCTGCTGATGCGGATGAGTTCGCCGTTGTCGTTCCAGGTGTAATCGCGGTCATACTGCAGGCTGTTCAGGTGCTGGCTCTGTAACTGCCCGGCAGGGGTGTAAGCGGTGGAGAGTTCATAACGGCCGAAGCGGCGCAGCGTTTCCCGGTGCAGGCGGTCGCGGGTGAAATCCACCAGCGGTGTGTCGCCGAGCTTCATACCTGCCAGCCAGCCGCTGCCGTAGGTCAGCCATTCCACGGCGGGCAGGCTGTCCGGTATACAGCGGTTCGCCAGTCCCTGCGCGCTGTACGCATGTCTGGTCTCATGCTGCCAGAGCAGTGCTTCCGTCTCCGGGTGATTTTTCACCACCCGCTTCAGCCCGGCTTCACCCTGCGTGTGCAGCACTTCACGGCGGTTCAGGCTGTCGGTGATGGTGATGCGGTCCTTCTCATACTGA
>NZ_MECT01000361.1:0-801 GCF_001722145.1 Shigella sp. FC1544 | reverse complement strand
CGCCCCTCCGTTGTAATGTGCCAGCCGGGAGGCCGCTATCGGCGGCTTCTTCAGATAACGACCCAGGTAGCGCGCCGTATTCCTCCCGCCGGCCGTTTTTTTCGACATGTACACATGCCAGTATTTTCCTCCGGCTTTCAGCACCAGGCTTCTCCACTGTGATTCCGTCGTGATATGTGACAACGACTCCGGCATCGCCAGCCCCTCTGACCACGCTTTCAGAAGCAGCTGCCGCATATTCCACATCCACCGTGAACGCATCGCGTCTTTCAGGAAGCTCAGCTTTTTCCACTGACCATGCTTATTCAGACCTCCACAGGTTACAGACACATGTACATGCGGATGCCAGTTGAGACGACGGCCATACGTGTGGATGGCGCAGAAGATACCGGGTTCCTGCCCCCGTTTCCGGGCGGCATACAGCAGATTCTCCACCGCCAGACGGCACACGTCATTCAGCAGCCACCGGTTGCTTTCGAACACCGGCCACAGCGTGTCCGGCAGGGTGAAGACCAGGTGTACCCAGTCGCAGTCAGGAAGACGATTCAGCTGTGTCGCTATCCACAGGTCTGTGGCCTTTTTTCCGCAGGACGGGCAGGCACGGCTGCCGCATGAGTTAGTGACGTATCTGACGTGGGGGCACTCAGGTTTATCGCAGATGTATTCCTTCACTCCCAGTATCCGCGTGCCGCAGGCCAGCATTTTTGTGACAGCCTCAACCCCGATATCGCGCAGACCGCCCGCATCCAGGAAGGACGTCCAGCACTGGTTGGCTGTGAACAGGCGTTTCAGCGATCGGGG
>NZ_MECT01000360.1:0-814 GCF_001722145.1 Shigella sp. FC1544 | reverse complement strand
GCTCATAAGACGCCCCAGCGTCGCCATAGTGCGTTCACCGAATACGTGCGCAACAACCGTCTTCCGGAGCCTGTCATACGCGTAAAACAGCCAGCGCTGCGCGATTTAGCCCCGACGTATCCCCACTGTTCGTCCATTTCCGCGCAGACGATGACGTCACTGCCCGGCTGTATGCGCGAGGTTACCGACTGCGGCCTGAGTTTTTTAAGTGACGTAAAATCGTGTTGAGGCTAACGCCCATAATGCGTGCAGTTGCCCGGCATCCAACGCCATTCATGGCCATATCAATAATTTTCTGGTGCGTACCGGGTTGAGAAGCGGTGTAAGTGAACTGCAGTTGCCATGTTTTACGGCAATGAGAGCAGAGATAGCGCTGATGTCCGGCAGTGCTTTTGCCGTTACGCACCACGCCTTCAGTAGCGGAGCAGGAAGGACATCTGATGGAAATGGAAGCCACGCAAGCACCTTAAAATCACCATCATACACTAAATCAGTAAGTTGGCAGCATCACCCTTTTTATATATTCAGCAAATAAAACATAACCCCTTAATAAATATTATCTGCTAATGGGTTATATTCACCGTTACAGCGACTTACAAAATTAAGTCATTCGCTCACTGACGCCAATTAAATATTCCTGTATCGTTCTTAACGAGCAGTCTGCTTATATTCATATAATCAATGAATATTAATTAATATATAATACATAGGGAATGTAGGTAATGCTGCCAACTTACTGATTTAGTGTATGATGGTGATTTTAAGGTGCTTGCGTGGCTTCCATTTCCATCAGATGTCCTTCCTGCTCCGCTAC
>NZ_MECT01000359.1:0-815 GCF_001722145.1 Shigella sp. FC1544 | reverse complement strand
CTGCTGTATCGAAGCATACCAGGCTATTTCAATATCGCTATGCTGCGGCAGCATTTAACCCCTTGTAATTCATCGCCATAATTGATTTAATTCACAAATAAAACTATAACATGGTGAAATTAATGAAAAAAAACACAGATGATGGGGCTAAAATTTACACACCACTTACCCTAAAGCTTTATGACTGGTGGGTTTTGGGAGTATCAAATCGGCTTGCATGGGGATGTCCTACAAAGGAACACCTTCTTCCACACTTTCTGGAACATTTAGGTAACAACCATCTGGATATTGGTGTTGGAACTGGGTTTTACCTTACTCACGTACCTGAGAGTAGTCTGATATCTTTAATGGATTTGAACGAAGCTAGCCTGAACGCGGCATCTACAAGGGCTGGGGAATCAAAAATTAAACATAAAATTAGCCATGATGTTTTTGAACCTTATCCCGCGGCGTTACATGGTCAATTTGATTCCATTTCCATGTTTTACCTTCTTCACTGCCTGCCTGGAAATATATCTACAAAAAGCTGTGTAATACGCAATGCGGCGCAGGCCTTAACTGATGATGGAACTCTATACGGAGCCACAATTCTTGGCGATGGAGTTGTGCACAATAGCTTCGGTCAAAAACTGATGCGCATTTACAATCAGAAAGGCATCTTTTCAAACACAAAAGATTCCGAAGAAGGCTTAACACATATACTCTCAGAGCATTTCGAGAATGTTAAAACCAAGGTTCAAGGTACTGTAGTAATGTTTTCCGCTTCAGGGAAAAAATAGCATCCAACCGCAGCACGTTCTTGCTTAAGACGTGCT
>NZ_MECT01000358.1:0-827 GCF_001722145.1 Shigella sp. FC1544 | reverse complement strand
GACATCAAGAGCGCGGTAGCCTTTTTTAATATTTCATTCTCCATTTCAATGCGTTGTAGCTTTTTCCTCAGCTTACGTATTTCGATTTGTTCTGGTGTTATCGGAGAGGCTTTTGGTGTTTTGCCCTGACGCTCATCACGCAGTTGTTTGACCCATCTTGTCATTGTGGAAAGGCCAACATCCATAGCTTTGGCGGCATCTGCCACCGTGTATTTCTGGTCAACAACCAGTTGAGCGGATTCGCGTTTAAACTCTGCGCTAAAATTTCTTTTTTTCATTGGAGCACCTGTGTTGTTCTGAGGTGAGCATATCACCTCTGTTCAGGTGGCCAAATTCAGTGTGCCACTTCACTGATAAAAGCGCCCTGTACTGGTTAGCAATAGCAAATTTACTACCAGCTGCTCTGATTTCAAGAAAGCTGTACACCTCCCTTATGCCTATATTTTTAACCGGAACACCACCAAAGTATTCACTTATGATTTTCAACCTCTGGTTGTGTCTTTTCATGGTGTTTGTGCTTAATTGTCTACGCTCTATTTCATTTCTGAAATTTAATATCAGCTCGCAGAATAATGTTACGCTATTACCTTTTATTCTATCCAGTAAGCTTATATGTTGCGTGGATAATAATTCCATATTTGCCGCAATAGCCTCATTAACTGCAATTCTTTTGTCTCTTCCGATTCCAGGTGATGACTCCAACTTACTGATAGTGTTTTATGTTCAGATAATGCCCGATGACCTTGTCATGCAGCTCCACCGATTTTGAGAACGACAGTGACTTCCGTCCCAGCCTTGCCAGATGTTGTCTCAGATTCAGATTATGT
>NZ_MECT01000357.1:0-841 GCF_001722145.1 Shigella sp. FC1544 | reverse complement strand
TCCCCATCGGGCGCAGGCGAGTCATTAGTGGGATGTAAAAACTGTTACGGGTGTACTGCACCATCCGTTCCACCTTACCTTTAGTCTGTGCCCTGAAGGGGCGACACAGTCGGGGAGAGAAGCCCATCTCCTTGCCGAACTGCCACAGCGAAGGATGGAACCGGTGCTGACCGGTCTGATATGCGTCACGTTGCAGAACCACAGTTTTCATATTGTCATACAACACTTCGCGCGGCACACCACCAAAGAAGCGGAACGCATTACGATGGCAGGTCTCCAGCGTGTCATAACGCATATTGTCAGTGAATTCGATGTACAACATTCGGCTGTATCCGGGAACAGCAACGAACACGTGAAGCGGTGAGCGACCATTACGCATAGTGCCCCAGTCAACCTGCATCTGTCGTCCGGGTTCAGTTTCGAACCGAACGGCAGGCTCCTGCTCCTGAGGAACCGAGAGAGAACGAATGAATGCCCTGAGAATGGTCATTCCGCCACGATATCCCTGGTCTCTGATCTCGCGAGCGATTACCGTTGCCGGGATTTTGTAAGGATGAGCATCGGCGATGCGTTGACGAATATAATCCCGGTATTCATCCAGGAGTGAAGCAACAGCAGGTCGCGGCGTATATTTTGGCGGCTCAGATTTTGCCTGCAAATAACGTTTAACGGTATTGCGGGAGAGCCCCAGTTCTCTGGCAATCGCCCGGCTACTCATTCCCTGCTTGTGCAGGATTTTAATTTCCATAACTGTCTCAAAAGTGACCATAAGCTCTCCTGAATCAGGAGAGCAGATTACCCCCTGGATCTGATTTCAGGCGTTGGGTGTGGATCACTATTG
>NZ_MECT01000356.1:0-849 GCF_001722145.1 Shigella sp. FC1544 | reverse complement strand
GACAGGCTCCGGAAGACGGTTGTTGCGCACGTATTCGGTGAACGCACTATGGCGACGCTGGGGCGTCTTATGAGCTTGCTGTCACCCTTTGACGTGGTGATATGGATGACGGATGGCTGGCCACTGTATGAATCCCGCCTGAAGGGAAAGCTGCACGTAATCAGCAAGCGATATACGCAGCGAATTGAGCGGCATAACCTGAATCTGAGGCAGCACCTGGCACGGCTGGGACGGAAGTCGCTGTCGTTCTCAAAATCGGTGGAGCTGCATGACAAAGTCATCGGGCATTATCTGAACATAAAACACTATCAATAAGTTGGAGTCATTACCGAGTTCCTGTTCGGAAGTAATATCACAACGGCAGGCAAATGCCTGCCCCCCCAGTTGTTGAATTTCGTCTACAACATGGTTAGCTGCGTCGGCGTTAATATCACTGACCACCACAGATGCGCCAGCTGTCGCGAATGTAATGGCGATTTCTTTACCAATACCTGCACCCGCACCTGTGATGATGGCGCATTTTCCGTCGAGTCTCAGGTTGTCAGAATTAAACACATAAACCTCCTGTGAACTTCAGTAAAAATAAAAGGCACCGCCTGTGTGTAATGCCAGTCAGTAAAGCAACTGACTGGCTCTTTTTCGGGGCTGTGGGGTATTTCCAGGGCCTCTCCTTTACCACTCTCGGGAAGGCCCTTCCCCTTCTCGTCGGTAATTTCACAAGTTGTCCCATACTTGCAAGATCGCGCATCAGCTCCGGTATACGTCCCGGTGAAGCGCCCTGCAATGTCATCAGCATTCTCATCACCATTCCGCATGATTCTGAGAAACTCAGTTGATTCGGCCAGTAAC
>NZ_MECT01000355.1:0-27222 GCF_001722145.1 Shigella sp. FC1544 | reverse complement strand
TTTCTGGTGCGTACCGGGCTGAGAGGCGGTGTAAGTGAACTGTAGTTGCCATGTTTTACGGCAATGAGAGCAGAGATAGCGCTGATGTCCGGCAGTGCTTTTGCCGTTACGCACCACGCCTTCAGTAGCGGAGCAGGAAGGGCATCTGATGGAAATGGAAGCCACGCAAGCACCTTAAAATCACCATCATACACTAAATCAGTAAGTTGGCAGCATTACCCTGAATCTCCACCTGAATATGTTAAAAAGACTTAAGTAGTGGAAGGGTATTACCCGCGAGAAAAAATAAGAATTCGCCATTTGGCGGTGGCCATTCTACAGAGATGACGCGTAGAAAATAGTTACCGATATAAATAGTTACAGCTAAACGCCTGAAATTACATGTCGAGGGCACTATTTAAAACAATTTTGAGGATTTCCTTATATTGGTGGTTAGTACGCATGCAATTAAAAATGAAATTCCGCGACTACAAGCCAAAATAACAAATGGCAATGAGACAAAAATAAGCACAAATAGCCAATACGTCCTCTATTCACTTTAAAGGGAATCACTGAAAAATACGCTCTGTTTAAGGGGATTCACCTTTCTCATAAAGCTATTCCGCCCTTTTCCTGCTGAGAAATCGCCACATTCGTCATGACAACATTGTGAAACCCGGCATTAGATGTTAGAAAAAACAATAAACAATGCGATATGCGCGTTACTGTTTCGCTGTGAATAACAATCGGTCAAAGAAATGGATAAAATTCACGCAATACAGTTGTTCATCAAAGTCGCGGAGCTGGAAAGTTTTTCCCGCGCAGCGGATTTCTTTGCTTTGCCAAAGGGAAGTGTTTCGCGCCAGATACAGGCACTGGAACATCAACTTGGCACCCAGCTTCTCCAGCGCACCACGCGACGGGTCAAACTCACGCCAGAAGGCATGACCTATTATCAACGGGCAAAAGAAGTGTTGAGTAATCTCAACGAACTGGACGGTCTGTTTCAACAGGATGCCACCAGTATCAGCGGTATATTACGCATCGACATCCCGCCAGGAATCGCGAAAAACCTGTTACTGCCGCGCCTGTCGGAATTTCTCTATCTGCATCCGGGAATTGAGCTGGAACTGAGTAGCCATGACCGTCCGGTAGATATTCTTCATGATGGTTTTGATTGCGTGATACGCACTGGCGCGTTACCGGAAGATGGCGTTATCGCCCGTCCCCTCGGCAAACTGACCATGGTCAACTGTGCCAGTCCGCACTATCTGACGCGCTTTGGTTATCCGCAAAGCCCCGATGATCTGACTTCACACGCAATAGTGCGTTATACACCGCACCTGGGTGTACATCCGTTAGGTTTTGAGGTTGCCAGCGTTAATGGCGTCCAGTGGTTTAAGTCTGGCGGCATGTTGACGGTAAATAGTAGCGAAAACTATCTCGCCGCCGGTCTTGCCGGTCTGGGGATTATTCAGATCCCGCGCATTGCCGTGCGCGAAGCCCTGCGTGCCGGGCGGCTTATTGAAGTATTACCTGGCTACCGTGCCGAGCCGCTCTCCCTTTCGCTGGTTTACCCGCAGCGTCGGGAGCTTTCCCGGCGTGTAAACCTGTTTATGCAGTGGCTGGCTGGCGTAATGAAAGAGCACCTGGACTGACCGACTATACTTTTTAAGAATGACCACGACAGAAGGACAAAAGAGCGGATGACGCAGGAAAACGAGATCAAACGTCCCACCCAGGATCTGGAGCACGAGCCGATTAAGCAGTTGGATAATAGCGAGAAAGGCGGCAAAGTTAGCCAGGCGCTGGAAACCGTCACCACCACTGCCGAAAAAGTCCAACGCCAACCGGTTATTGCGCACCTGATTCGCGCGACAGAACGCTTTAACGATCGGCTGGGTAACCAGTTTGGTGCGGCTATCACCTATTTCTCATTTTTGTCGATGATCCCGATTTTGATGGTGTCGTTTGCCGCAGGGGGCTTTGTGCTGGCCTCCCATCCGATGTTGCTACAGGATATCTTCGACAAAATTCTGCAAAACATCAGCGATCCGACACTAGCCGCCACGTTGAAAAACACCATCAACACCGCCGTTCAGCAGCGTACGACTGTAGGGCTTGTCGGCCTGGCGGTGGCACTTTATTCCGGCATCAACTGGATGGGTAACCTGCGTGAAGCGATTCGTGCCCAGTCGCGCGATGTCTGGGAACGCTCGCCGCAAGATCAGGAGAAGTTCTGGGTAAAATATCTGCGTGATTTTATTTCACTGATTGGTTTGTTGATTGCGCTGATTGTGACGCTTTCGATCACCTCGGTTGCCGGTTCGGCGCAGCAAATGATTATTAGCGCCCTGCACCTGAACAGCATTGAGTGGCTGAAACCGACGTGGCGATTGATTGGCCTGGCGATTTCCATCTTCGCCAACTATCTGCTTTTCTTCTGGATCTTCTGGCGGTTGCCGCGCCACCGTCCGCGCAAAAAAGCCCTGATTCGCGGAACATTTCTGGCTGCTATTGGTTTTGAAGTGATTAAAATCGTGATGACCTACACCCTGCCATCGCTGATGAAATCCCCCTCTGGCGCAGCATTTGGTTCCGTGCTGGGGCTGATGGCATTTTTCTACTTCTTCGCCCGTTTGACGCTATTTTGCGCGGCGTGGATTGCCACCGCCGAATATAAAGACGACCCGCGAATGCCAGGGAAAACGCAGCCTTAAAATAGGCCGGATGCGGCGTAAACGCCTTATCCGGCATACGATTTTATTCGGCCTGGCTCCCCGTAGGCCGGATAAGATGCGCCAGCATCGCATCCGGCTATAATGCGCACATAACCTCTTGAAACTCGTCCCCAGAGTCTCTTCAGCCATCTATTTAGGAGCAAACAATTTCATTCTAACTCATAACCCCAGCATATAAATCCAATTGGTAACTTTTATTTAACCTGAAACCAGTTTTATCCACTATTTATAAAATTATGTGAAGCATTTCATAGAAGAAAAATCACTGGCCTAAACATTATCCCCTTTTTGCCTGGTTTTTGACCATTTCCGCGATTTGTTACACATTGAAATATCACTTTTGCTGTGCGTAATATGGCTATTCGTTAGCCAAAAAATAAGAAAAGATTATGCAAGCAACAGCCACAACACTCGACCACGAGCAAGAATACACGCCGATCAACTCGCGTAATAAAGTCCTTGTCGCCTCTCTCATTGGCACAGCCATTGAGTTCTTCGACTTTTACATTTACGCCACTGCGGCCGTTATTGTGTTTCCGCATATCTTCTTCCCGCAGGGCGATCCTACGGCAGCAACGCTACAGTCGCTCGCCACCTTCGCCATCGCCTTCGTCGCGCGCCCCATTGGCTCTGCCGTTTTTGGTCATTTTGGCGATCGCGTTGGGCGTAAAGCGACGCTGGTCGCCTCGTTGCTAACGATGGGGATTTCGACCGTGGTGATTGGTCTGCTGCCAGGCTATGCCACGATTGGTATTTTCGCCCCGCTGCTGCTGGCGCTGGCTCGATTTGGTCAGGGTCTGGGCTTAGGTGGTGAATGGGGCGGCGCGGCGCTGCTGGCGACTGAAAACGCCCCACCGCGCAAACGTGCATTGTACGGCTCCTTCCCGCAGCTGGGCGCACCGATTGGCTTCTTCTTTGCCAACGGCACTTTCTTGCTGCTTTCCTGGCTACTGACCGACGAGCAGTTTATGAGCTGGGGCTGGCGTGTGCCATTTATCTTCTCGGCGGTGCTGGTCATTATCGGCCTGTATGTTCGCGTGTCGCTGCATGAGTCGCCGGTGTTTGAGAAAGTCGCTAAAGCGAAAAAACAGGTGAAGATCCCGCTGGGTACGCTGCTGACCAAACATGTTCGCGTAACCGTACTGGGTACGTTCATTATGCTGGCAACCTATACGCTGTTTTACATCATGACGGTCTACTCTATGACCTTTAGTACCGCTGCCGCGCCAGTTGGGCTTGGCCTGCCGCGTAACGAAGTGTTGTGGATGTTGATGATGGCAGTTATTGGTTTTGGCGTGATGGTGCCAGTCGCTGGATTACTGGCTGATGCCTTTGGTCGCCGTAAAAGCATGGTAATCATCACCACGCTGATCATCCTGTTCGCGCTATTCGCCTTTAACCCTTTGCTCGGTTCTGGCAACCCGATTCTGGTTTTTGCCTTCCTGCTGCTGGGGTTAAGTCTGATGGGGCTGACCTTCGGTCCGATGGGCGCGCTGTTACCAGAGCTGTTCCCGACAGAAGTGCGTTACACCGGAGCATCGTTCTCTTACAACGTATCGTCGATTCTCGGGGCTTCCGTTGCGCCGTATATCGCAGCCTGGTTGCAGACTAACTACGGGTTAGGTGCGGTGGGGTTATATCTGGCGGCGATGGCTGGCTTGACGTTAATCGCCCTGCTGCTGACCCATGAGACGCGACATCAGTCGTTGTAAGTATCGTGTGGGCAGCCACCCTCACCCCAGCCCTCTCCCTGAAAGGGAGAGGGAGAAAAGCGGAGCGAGATGTTATATCGCGAACATAACAGCCCTCCCCCAGAAAGTGAACGGAAAAGCGGTACTCGTTGTTTCAACACGCACAAAACAGTCCCCTCGCCCCTTTGGGGAGAGGATTAGGGTGAGGGGAACACGCTGCTCCCGAACTCACCAGCAAACACAATCCAACCTCATCACTTCTTCATCTGCGACAATATCGTCCGACACTGATTAGCCTCCCCTTCGGAAGGTGAGATCAGTGCCAATAACGCCGCCGCCGGTGTTACCAGCGTTGCCAGTGCCGCCGCAACGGCACCACGGGCAATCAGCGGTCCGGCTTTCACCCCAGCCTGCGGATTTTTAAACGTCCCACGCACATACAGCGGCGAACGCAGTGTGATAATCCGAATCCCTTTACTCTCCGGATCAATAGTCAAATCCAGCTGTTCCGAAGCAAAACTTGCCGTGCCGGTAACATTAATCAACGCGTTCTCAGTATCGAAAGCAAAAATCTGCGGGCGCGCTACGCCGTTGGCAATATTCAGATTCGCCGCCGCGCAGTTCACCCGCACCTCATCGTCACCAAATATCGCACCGACAATGTAGTTGCCGACATTCAGCCCAACAATCTCCATCAGGTTGCGGCTCACCAGCCCGTCATTCATCAACAGTTTCAGGTTGCCGTTACTGTTGCCTAAAAGCGCCGCCACCGAGTTACCGCTACCGCGTAGTTCCGCGTCACCGTTCATTTCCCCCAGCGTCTTCTGCATCAGTTCCACATCGGGCATCAGTTCTTTCAGTTTCAGTCGACGAGCCTGAATATCTGCCCGCCCCTGCATCGGCTTTTTATCGCCTTCCAGATGGATATTCGCCGCAATGCTGCCGCCCGCCATGCCAAATTTCAGCGGTTGCAGGCGCAGGTCAGCATTTTTGAGGATGATATGAGTAGAAAGATCGCTAATCGGCAGGCTACTGCCATGCTCGATACGTCGGCCTTTGAAGCGAACATCGGCATCCATAACGTCCCATTTATCGGTTTCGAAGCGGTCATAAGGCAGCACTTTGCCCGCAGGCTGAACGCTTTTTTCGCCCTTCTTCTGTTCAGACCGTTTCGACTTTTCTGCCCCTTTCCCCGAATCAACGCCAATCAACGGTCCCAGGTCCGCCAGCCGCAATTGCCGCGACTCGACATCACCTTCCAGTTTTGGTCGTGGCTTTCCGGTGGTGTAGACCAGAGAACCGTGGATATCGCTATCGCCAATTCGCCCATTAAAACCGCGATAATCAAAGACCGACGATTTTTCAGTGTCGATTTTCGCTACCAGCCGACCATCCGTTTCAAACGGCGGGGTATCGGGCAGCAGAACGCCTGTCAGTTCATAGAGATCACCCAGTGAATCGCCAGAAAATTTAAGCCGTAAATCGACACCGCCCATCTTCATTGGGTCATTCACGACGCCATCAAAAGCAACACGGGTATTACCTGAACGGAAATCAGCCTGTACCGGAAACGGCGTCCCTTCGCCACGCAGCGCCAGCATACCGCCTATTTTTCCCGTACCCGTGAGCTGTTCACCGTTATAACGTCCCTGCGCCTTCAGGCCAAAAACGTAATCGCCCACCTTTTCTTTATCCGCTTTACCTTTCGATCCAGTAACTTCGCTGAACGGCAGCGGCTTGCCTAACGGATCAACAAAAATTTCCAGATCCGCTTTGCTTACTTTGTCATCAATGGCGATCCGCCCTTGATCGAAAAGAATATTATCCAGCCGAAACGACCATGCCGACGGCTTTGCATTCGCGTCTTTGTTATCATCGTTGGCGAGATTAAACGTCCAGTTATTGTTCTTTTCGGAGAGGCGAATCAGGCGCGCGTCGGGCTTTTCGAGCTTGATCCACGGCAGCCAGACCGTTTTGATCAGCAGCGCCAGCGGTGCCAGCGTTGCCTCTACTCGCGGCAAATGCACCATCGTGACTTCGGGAATATCCGGTGGATTGCCAAGAATGATGTCTTCTGCATGTACATGAGGCCACGGCACCCAGCTGCGCCAGCCAGTTTCTTGTTTTTGCCGCTCCCACACCACGCCCAGATCGCCACGGATAGCGAACGGACGATTCAACTCCGCAGAGACTTTCTGGTTGATGGTCGGTTTGAGTCGATTCCAGTCAAAAGTTGCAATCAAAATGATCGCCACGACAATCAACAACAAGAAAGCCCCTGAAATCGCAGCGGTTATTTTGCCTGCCTTGCTCATCGTTCGCTTCCTCATATTCTTCCTGTGCCAGTCCTAAAGATAGTCCAGCCAGGCGGAAAATGAGGCAGCTTATAGCGCCAGAACCGCCGTATTCAGCGTTTCTATCGGTGCCGGGCGTGAAAGAAACCAGCCTTGTGCGGCGAATGCGGGCGAGTTCTGTACATCACGCCACTCTTCCGGCGTTTCTACGCCCTCAACAATCACCCCGCGACAATAGCGATTCATTAGATGTAAAAGCTGAGAAAAGAGTGTGCGTCCTTCCGGCGACTGACGCAGCATCACAAACAGTTCTCGCGCGATTTTGATGTAGTCATAACGCACTTCACTTAGTGCAGAGAAATTTGCCATCCCGGTACCAAAATCACCCAGCCACAGCGGGCCAAATTCACACATCGAGGCAAAGGTTGAATCTTTCGGCAGACGGATATGCTCCACCAGTTCGAAACGCAGCCAGGGAAGACGCTCAATTTGGCGCAGGATTTTTGGTTGCTGACGCAGGGCGATGAGCGTAGGGCCATCAATATTGACCGATGCCAGCAGGCCGTGCTCTATAAAGAAGTCGGCTTTTTGCGCCAGCAAATCAATCTGCTCTTTCACAACCTCCATCCGATGGCTGACGGTGATTTCAGTAAAATAGCGATCCGGCGGCAGGCGTTGCGAAGGGTTCAAGGGATGCGTGACCACCGTTAATAGCTCCACGGCCATTAACCGCCCGCATGTTTGATAGATCGGCTGCCAGGTGTAAGCACGCTCACACTGCAACCAAAAACGCCGTTCCTGCAAGCTCTCGATGCTTGCTTCAGGGTTGCTTATTCGCTGGATAACCTGCCTTATCATCAAAGATGTCCTGTGTTTAAAAGTGATGCTGCCCGGACTCGACAAAGATTATCGGCGCGTAAGGGCAGAACTTTACCGCCTGGCCGGGGTAAATTTCCTCACTCCACAACGGAATCTTTCAGGAATACGTTCTGGCTCAAAAAAATAATGGAACACTGTTTTAATATTGTTGACCAGCAAACCACCACAGCGCAAACTAACGCTAATTTTTTACAGTTCAGGTTCACGACTATGTCCAAAAAGATTGCCGTGATTGGCGAATGCATGATTGAGCTTTCCGAGAAAGGCGCGGACGTTAAGCGCGGTTTCGGCGGCGATACCCTGAACACTTCCGTCTATATCGCCCGTCAGGTCGATCCTGCGGCATTAACCGTTCATTACGTAACGGCGCTGGGAACGGACAGTTTTAGCCAGCAGATGCTGGACGCCTGGCACGGCGAGAACGTTGATATTTCCCTGACCCAACGGATGGAAAACCGTCTGCCGGGCCTTTACTACATTGAAACCGACAGCACCGGCGAGCGTACGTTCTACTACTGGCGGAACGAAGCCGCCGCCAAATTCTGGCTGGAGAGTGAGCAGTCTGCGGCGATTTGCGAAGAGCTGGCGAATTTCGATTATCTCTACCTGAGCGGGATTAGCCTGGCGATCTTAAGCCCGACCAGCCGCGAAAAGCTGCTTTCCCTGCTGCGCGAATGCCGCGCCAACGGCGGAAAAGTGATTTTCGACAATAACTATCGTCCGCGCCTGTGGGCCAGCAAAGAAGAGACACAGCAGGTGTACCAACAAATGCTGGAATGCACGGATATCGCCTTCCTGACGCTGGACGATGAAGACGCGCTGTGGGGTCAACAGCCGGTGGAAGACGTCATTGCGCGCACCCATAACGCGGGCGTGAAAGAAGTGGTGGTGAAACGCGGGGCGGATTCTTGCCTGGTGTCCATTGCTGGCGAAGGGTTAGTGGATGTTCCGGCGGTGAAACTGCCGAAAGAAAAAGTGATCGATACCACCGCAGCTGGCGACTCTTTCAGCGCCGGTTATCTGGCGGTACGTTTGACGGGCGGCAGTGCGGAAAACGCGGCGAAACGCGGGCACCTGACCGCAAGTACCGTTATTCAGTATCGCGGCGCGATTATCCCGCGTGAGGCGATGCCAGCGTAAACGCAGCATATGCAAAAGGCTGGATAAAGTGTTACCCCTCTATCCAGCTCATCCATAAATACCTGATGGTTGTGCTAACTCATCACCATCAGGCATTACTGTGCAGGTGGAATATCCGTCACTTCAGGATGTACGTCATCCGTGGCGACAGAGGTGGCGGCAGCAGCAGTCGATGGGGCCATGATTTGATCCCAGGCCGCCTGCAACGCTTTCATGTTAAATTCCGGCTCGCCTTTCGGCTGCAGCAGTATTAACGCCATATCATTCGACAACTGCTGACGCAGATCCTGATTTAACATCTCCACCGTCAGGCTGTTAAGGAAATCCTGCCGCAGTTTCTGATACTGCTCCGGCGCGATATCGACGACCTGATTTTGCAACGAACGCATCCGCTGACCCATCAGAATATCGGTATCAGCCCGCGCATAGGCGGCAAACAGTTTCTGCAGCTCCAGTTTCTTTTGCGCCACTAACGCATTGAACTCTTCTTCCGGCAGACCTTTATCGCGAACCTTCGCCAGTTCACGCGCCACCAGATTAAGGTTGCTGTTCAGCTTGTCGTTTGGTGATTCGATGTTGATGGCACACTGCGCACGCAGATACAGCACACGGCAGTCAAATCCAAGACCGATGTCTTTGCTGTTACTGGCGCTTAACGCTTGCTGAACATGCCAGAACAGTGCCTCGCGGGCCAGGTCCGCACGCCAGTAGCGCAGCAGTGCGGCTGATTCACGAATCGGCTGCCACGGCGTATCCCACATGATAGATAACCGGTCCTGACGCACCGCGTCAGTCATAATACTCACCGCTTCCGCACGCAGCGGAGAAAGCGTCGGCACCGGAGCTGGCGTTTCACGTTTGCCTTTCAGTTCGCCAAACGTTTTGTTGATTTGGTCGACAACCGAGCGCGCATCCACGTTTCCCACCACCAGTAGCGTCATTGCATCCGGGGTGTACCATTTCTGATAGAAATCTTTAATTTTTTCCGCTTCAACGGGTTGTTTCAGCGGATCGGCAGGATCGTGACCTAACAAGGTTGACCCTTTCAGACGATAGCGCCACCAGCCCTCTTTAGTATCGGCAGGCCAGGTTGCCACCATGTCCTGACTTTGCAGCGCGTGGTTGATGGTTTCTGGTGTGATGGTCAATTTGCCAGTGGCATTTGCCAGATAAGAGAGCGCTTCTTTCAGCAAATCGTTACGGTTATTGGGCAAACTCAGATTAAACAGCGTGGTGTCATAAGAGACAATTACCGGCGGCATCGGGCGTTTAGGGTCGATCCCCTGCTGCCACAATGAACGCGCCTGTGCTGCGTCAAGGCCACCGCTTTGCGTTAGCGCAATACGAGGGATGGCGTGACTGTAACCGCTCTGTTGTGTACTTTCGGCGAGCGAACCGGTATTAACCAGCAGGCGAATTTCAACACGATCGCTGGGACGCTGGGGGGTGGTCAGCACTTGCCACTGTAAACCGTTGGAAAGCGTCCCCTGTTGCCATGCTGGATCAGGCTGGAGCGCATCTGCCTGCACATAGCCAGCAGTGGCCATCATCAGCAAACCGCCCGCTAAAAGTCGAATTTTTGTGCCCTGCATGTGAACCCCTGATCAACTATCCTGGTAATAAAAAAACTGCCCGTTGTCAGTCAGTCTAAATGACGTTAAAAACACTTCGTGTTAGACCGCAAGAACATGAAAATGTCACGGAAGAAGTGAAATAAACCTGAACTCACCCAGGTGGTAAGTTCAGGCACAGGGGTCAATTATGCGCAAACACCCGCACTCGGGGAAGGGAGTGCGGGCATAAGTGGTGAGATTAAGAGGATAATTCGTGCGTTTTGCCATCCGGCGCACGATTATTCAGCACATCGTCCAGTTTTTTGTGGTCCAGTTCTTTCACCCACTTAGCAACGACAATGGTCGCTACGCCGTTACCGACCAGGTTAGTCAGCGCACGAGCTTCTGACATAAAGCGGTCGATACCGAGGATCAGCGCCAGACCCGCTACCGGCAAATGGCCCACCGCAGAGAGCGTCGCCGCCAGCACGATAAAGCCACTACCCGTTACCCCTGCCGCCCCTTTAGAAGAAAGCAGCAACACGATTAACAGCGTGATTTGGTGGACGATATCCATCTGACTGTTAGTGGCCTGGGCGATAAACACCGCCGCCATTGTCAGGTATATCGATGTGCCATCAAGGTTAAACGAGTAGCCTGTCGGGATGACCAGCCCCACCACCGATTTGCGGCAGCCGAGTTTCTCCATCTTGTCGAGCATACGCGGCAGCGCCGACTCGGAAGATGAAGTCCCCAGTACAATCAGCAGTTCTTCACGGATGTAGCGGATAAATTTGAAGATACTGAAACCAGTCGCTTTAGCGATTGAACCCAATACCAGCACCACAAACAGGATACAGGTAATATAGAAACAGATAATCAGCTGCCCCAGTTGCACCAGTGTGCCGACGCCGTATTTACCGATGGTAAACGCCATTGCCCCGAACGCACCAATAGGTGCCAGACGCATGATCATATTGATGATGCCGAAGATGACCTGCGAGAAACTTTCGATCACGTTAAAAATAAGTTGGCCTTTGCTGCCCAGACGGTGGAGCGCAAAACCAAACAGTACGGCAAACAGCAGCACCTGCAGAATGTTACCGCTGGCAAATGCGCCAATGACGCTCGCCGGAATGACATCCATAATGAAGGCGACAATGCCCTGGTCTTTCGCCTGATCGGCGTAAACCGCTACCGCTTTCGCATCAAGCGTTGCCGGATCGACGTTCATTCCGGCACCAGGCTGCACGACGTTAACGATGATAAGACCAATAATCAGCGCGATGGTACTGACAATTTCAAAGTAAAGCAGTGCGACTGCGCCGGTACGACCGACCGCCTTCATGCTTTCCATGCCCGCAATGCCCGTTACGACGGTACAAAAGATGACAGGAGCGATGATCATCTTAATGAGCTTAACGAAGCCGTCGCCAAGCGGTTTCATTTGCTCGCCTATTTCAGGATAGAAATGGCCAAGGAGAATACCAATGGCTATCGCTGTCAGGACCTGAAAGTAAAGGCTTTTAAACAGAGAGGTTTTCATAGGGTGTCCTTTAGTAAAACTACAGGTCTTGTAAGGTTATGAGGTACCTGCGGCCTTAAAATAACACCCAGACAACATCACAGAAATGTACCTGGATCATAATTGAAACAAAAAGGTTAAAAAGTTTGAGCTGGCTCGCACAAACCAGCACTTTTTAAAGTTTTGTAATCAGTTTGGGGTAGCTACTTTTCTTCCAGGTAACTCTCTTCGAAGATTTCAATAGGGAGTGGGCGAGCAAAAAGGAAGCCCTGGGCAATACCAACGCCCGCTTTTGCCAGCCAGTCGCGTTGTGCTTCAGTCTCCACGCCTTCGGCAATCATTTGTAAGTTCAGGCTCTGCGCCAGCATGATAATTGCAGCAATCATGCTGCTATCTTCCGGCAAGCCTTCAACAAACATTTTGTCGATTTTCAGTACGTCGATTGGCAACGATTTCATATGCTGCAGCTGACGCAGCCCTGCGTAGCCCATGCCGAAATCATCCAGCGCCACCCGAACTCCGGCATTGCGCAGCGGACGGAGGATTGCCACCGCAGCATGAGGGTCGTCAATACGTCGGCTTTCTGTCACTTCCAGAATCAGTGTTCCCGGCTGAATGCGATAGCGGGTTAACAGTTCCAGCATATCCGCCACCATATTTGGGTGCATCAGTTGCAGCGCAGAGAGGTTTACCGACAAGAGCAGCATAATGCCGCGCTCTTGCCAGGCTGCAAGCAATCGACAGGACTCTTCCAGCACCCAGTGACCGACGGTAACCATCAGCCCACAGCACTCAATGCGATCGATTAAGCCATCCGGCAGGTCCCAACTGCCATCCGGTTGCTGGATACGCAGTAACACTTCCGCACTGACCAGTTTACCGCTGGTCATCTCGACCTGTGGCTGTAACCAAATAGCAAACTGATGATTTTCCAGTGCATTAAGGATATCGCTCTCTTCCGTCAACCGCTTCTGGGCGGCTTCCATCTGCTGCGGATCAAAGAACTGAATCTGATTCTTGCCTTTATGGCGAGCGGTAAATGCCGCAGAAATAGCGCGACTGTAAAGCTGTTCGGCGGTGAGATCGCCGTAGAACATCGCCACGCCAATGCTACAGTGCGGACGGAGTTGAATACGTTCAATCGGCAGGCGCTCGCTCATGATAGTGAGCACTTGCTGACCTAAGGTGATTGCGTGCCACGGTTCCTGTACACCGTTGGCAATGACAGCAAAGTCATAACCGCTAATCTGCGCGAGGATCATACGTGGCGATAGTACCGATTTGAGTTTTTCCACCAGCGTCAGCAGCAGAATTTCTCGTTGCGCCTCTTTCAGCACGCCCGCAGTATCACGCAGGGTTTCACAGGTGATGATCATCAGCGCGGTGGTTTGTTTACGCGCGACAACCTGCTCCAGCATCTCCATCAGCAAGGCTTTGTTCGGCAAATCCGACACCGGGAAGCGCATCGCATTTTCGTTCTGTTCTTCATAATGGCGCTGCAGCAATTGCTGGTTGAGGTTGTAACTGCGCACCAACATACCGATTTCATCGTCCTGATGCAGACGCGGTAATGCCAGTTGGTGACCAACAAGCTCCTGGGCTGGGATGGCGTTAAGTTCGCAAGCAATATTGCGTAACGGATGCAAAATCAGGCGGTTAATGCACCAGCTGATGGCGACGGTCAGGATAAGCGACAAAAGTAAGTAAATGGTCACTAACGTTGAGAGGGTGCTCATCACGAACTTATACATACGGAAGGAATCCGCCTGTAGTACCAGATAGGCAATTGGCTGCGGGTTTGCCGGACGTTCGAGCGAGTAAACGCCCAGCGAGATTTGAACCGGTAGCTCAAACAGGCGAGTAACCATTACCGGCACCGGGCGCTCTGGAATAAAACTTTTACGCAGCGCCTGGAACTGGTTAGGCAGCACTACATCGGCACGGCTGACCACGCCTGCCGGTTTAATGCTGGCAAGAATAGCTTCCGCTTCGGGAATATCGCCTTTCAAAATAGCTGAAGATAAGGGTTCGCGTACAGAGCGAGCAATGCTTTCCAGTTGCGTAGCCGTGTTATAGCGATTCTGCTGGACCAGATGGAACAGCAAAACGGTGCAAAAAATAAAAACGAACACCAGGACAACGGCTGCCACCATTGCCATCTGCTTGATTGTTAACGAGCGACTTACGCGCAAATTGTCTCCCCCCGGAAATCCCAGATTGCCGCCCGAGTATACCCGATCGCAGCGGCATTAAGAGAGGCGCTATCTGAAAACTTACCAGCCGGCGTAAGGTATCAGCGGCTGCGGCGGTAAATCCATGTCACCCTGCCATCCGGCGGCGGAATAACGTACGTAGAGCAGGAAATGGCTGGGTGCGTAATCTTTCGCCTGCTGGATATCAATTGCCGTGCCAACAAACCAGTTGGAAGTAACACGTCGTTCAAGTAATGCCCGCGCCGTGTAGCCGAAGCCCTGACTGCTGCCGCCATCGTTGGATTGCCGCGCAGCTTCTTCCTGCCAGTCGGTCGGGATCAGATTCATCAGCGGATAACGCGGCATGGTTTGGTGCGTGAATGCGACCACGAGCCAGACGCCCCCAGCTCCCACGACCAGTTTTCCGTGCGCTCCCGCCACATCACCGGTATAGCAAACGACAGGTATTCCTGCGGACTGTAGTAACCGCCCTGACCGAGTGAGTAGCCACTCAGATCTTTGTCGTAATGCCAGATCATGTTGTTCAGGCCGATTGTGACGCGGCGATTGTTCTGGTTAATGACCTTATAGTAATAGCCCGTCATCCAGCGCACGCGCCAGTTATCTTCGACATTTTTACCGGTTAACTGGTCGCCACTAAGCGATGCCCAGACGCCGTTTGCTTCACCTTTATCGTAGCTCAGACTTAGCCCCACACCGTCGGCACGTACGCCACCCCATTTTTTCCCGGTATTGCTCGGGGAGTCTTTTTGCCCACCAAAGGCCAGCAAAGAACTGGAGATGGGCCGACGGTGGGCGTTAACGGTGTAACCCAGCGGCCCGATATCATCGCTGTAACTGATGCCGCCGACCACATCCACCACGTTGAAGCCCATCGGCGTGGTACCGATATCCCAGCTCCAGACGTCATTTCGCCAGCCGACCGCCACGCTGGCACCGGAGTCCGACTGGCTGCGGTTGCCACTACAGTCCTGTAATGTACAGGTGCCCCAGTTGTCATCCCATTTGCCATCGGCATTAGTGGAGAAACTGCCGACGTTCATATTGACGAAATCACTGCGAAAGAACATCCGCCCGTCAGAATACGGCGCATCCACCTGCAACATGGTAGTGTGCGCTTTCAGATCGGAGTAACCACCGGTGCCGCTCGAACCCCAGTAATCGTGCTCGAGGGTGACGTTAAGATCCTGCTGGCGATAGAGGCCCGCCGCATCGCTGCGCACGCCGCGTTTCAGCCAGTCATCTTTCTCGTCGTTACGGGTCAGTCGGGTGAATGTGTCGTTATCCTGCGGACGCGTCGTAGTCACACCGGATGCGACCATGGCGTCTTTGTAGGTTTCCAGCGCCTGCTTTGGATCGCCCGCCTGCGCTTCAAACTTCGCACCGTCGCGCAGCACCATCGCGCTTTCCATCGACGGTGGCTGAGATTTTGCCTGCGGGATCAACTTATTAAACGTCTGCTGCGCCGCTGCGGTATCTCCAAGCTGCGCCTGCGCCTGCGCCTGCGCCAGCGCCACGCGCCGCTGTGTGTTCAGCGAGGCGTTATCGGTAGCGGGCAGCTTCGCCAGCTGGCTACGTGCCGCCGCTGTGTCACCGGCAGCAATATCCACTTCCGTCAGCCCCAGAATGGCATCGGCGTTAGTTGGCTCCAGCGTCAGGACATTCTGATATGCAGCGCGGGCGGCGGTGTAATCACGTCGCTGCTGCGCCCAGTCAGCCAGCGTGAGGTCAATACGCGTGGAAGGTGGTTGCTGACGCAGCATCGCTTCCGCTTCCGCTTCAGCTTCTTTGCCGCTTTCTCGCAGGCGATTAGCGGTTTCCAGCACCTGATCGCTTTGCAGTCGATTAACCAGCTCCTGAATATTGCTGTTCCACTGCGCGCGCGGCAGGCTGTTGATATGCGCCAGCGCCGCTCTGTCCTGGTCATGACCAGAGAGGTACAGCCCGTAAGCGTAAACCTGCTCCGGGTCGTTCGGCTTCTGCTGCGCCAGATTGCGCATTAACGTATCGGCCTGGCTGCGTTGTCCGGCCTGCCAGAGATCCTGCGAAAGTCGGTAAGTAATCCATACGCTGCCGGGGTCCAGCGCCAGTCGTTGCCGCTGAAGTGCTGCCGCCTGCGCCCATTTGCCCTGGTTTTCCAGTGCCTCTGCCTGCTGTGCCAGACGGTCGTTTTGCAGGCTGCGTTCGATATCATCAATGCTACGCCGCTGACTGGCAGAGAGCGAGGCGATAAACGCTTCAGCTTTTTCTGGCGATTGCTGGCGGTAAGTATTTGCCAGCCCGCGCACGGCGTTAGTGTTGCCGCTGTCCATACGCAAGGTCTGCTGATAATAACGTTCGGCGGCGGGATAATCTTTTCGCGCCATCGCCACATCGCCCAGCCCCAGCACTGCATAACTGTCGGTGTTATCGACATTACGCGCCTGCTGGAACAGGCGTTCTGCCCGGTCAGGATTATTGGCTTTCAGCGCAGCATCGCCCTGCTGGATCGCCAGCCAGTAGCGGTTTACTTTCAGCAGACTGTTCCATTTGTCGTTGTTGCTGCTGTGCGGGTCCAGTGCGAGGGCTTTTTCCAGATTCGCCACTGCATTGGCGCGATCGCCTTTCTGAGAATACGCCTGGCCCAGCGCCCCCAGAGCTTCACTGTCTTTCGGGTTCGCCCGCACCGCCTGTTGTAGTTCGGGAATGGCTTTACCCGCCATACCAGAGTCCACCGCCGCTAAACCTTGCGCACGAGCGCGGAAAGCAGGATCGGCCAGCTGTTTTTGCTGTTCTGCCAGTTGCGATTGCGCAGCCGCCACGCTATCGCCATCACTAAAGATCGAGAGATATTTTTTCAGCGCCGACACACTGGCATCACTGACGGGCATGTCTTTAATCTGCCCGTACCAGATTTTAGAGGCCCCTTCGCGCCCGGCGTTCGATTTTGCCATCTGTTCCAGGACGGCAAAACCTTCGTCACGGCGATCGCTACTAAACAGCAATAGCGCCAGATTGTTTTGCAGGCCCGTATTGCCCGGTGCATCCGCATTGATGCGTTTTAACTGATTAATCGCTTCGCCACGGCGAGCCGGAATTTTCGCCACCGTACTCCAGTACTCGACAGCAATGTCACCTTCCGGCGGCGCACCGTTGAACAGTTTGTTGTAACTCGCCACAGCTTCTTCTGCATGACCGGTCGTCGCCTGCAATCGTGCCTGTTGCAGTGCCTGACGACCATCCGGCGTGGAAAGTAGCATCGTAGTCCGCGACGATTTATACGCATTTGAACTCGGCGCTAACTGCGACAGCCGATCGAGCTGTTTTTGCGCGCCATCAATATCGCCCTGACGTAACAAAGAACGGAAACGGGCGGCAACGACGTCCGGGTTATTCGGATCAATAAGTTCCAGCCGATATAACGACTGTTGCACCAGATCTTCACGATGGGTCGCTTCGCCTAACCGAACTTGCTCCAGCAACTGTTGCTGAGCGGTTGGTGCTGCCTCGACCATCGGCATGACGGCCAGACCGAGGGAAAGCGTGAATATGTTTAGTGTGAATTTGCGCATTCCTGGCCCCAGTCAGGTAATAACTCACCTTTTGTCGAGAAGCGGAAACGGTGTTGATCCCAGCCTTGTCCAAACAGGGTCAGCACATAGTTGTAATAGGCATCGCTGCCGGGAAAGTTATCGGCCACGCGCTGGCGCTGAACGGCCTGCGCATCGCGGTTTTGTAAAAAGGGCAGCATGGCGGCAGAAAAACCGACTGGTCCTTTACCCTGCGCTTTCCCCGTAGCCACATCCACTTTTTCCGGCGGATAACCGTTTTTCTCAGTGAATGTCGCCATCGGTTTAAACCGGTTGAGCATCCGCGCTTTCTGCGGATCGCTGTCAGGCATCATGCCTACCCACATGTAAACGCGGATGGCGTCGTAGCTGCTGATCAATGTTTTTTCGGCTTTTAGCTGCCAGCCTTTGTCTTTCTCATAACGCACCCAGTCTGGCGAAAAGCCTTTCGGGGCGGTTTCCAGCAATAAACGTTGATTGGTTTCGCGCAGCGTAGTCCACGGCGCGCCAAAGCGGGTGAAATACTGCGCCAGCGTCGGCGGCAGGTAGCTGGGGTTAAAACGCCAGCTGTTATCCTCAGCAAAACCCACTTTGCCCGGTAACAACATGGAACCCAGCCCAGGCACCGTCACCACTTCCTCCCGCGCGATACGTTTTAGCAACGCGCTGCCGATGTCGGTATAACGCTGCTCTTTCCACAAACGCCCCGCCTCCAGCAACGACCAGGCCATCCAGACATCACCATCGGAGGCCGAATTGCTGTCCAGCACTTCCCACTTACTGTTCTCTTTCTTGCCCCACAGCCAGGCGGGCAAACGTTCTTTTAAAGAACCCTGAGCGAGATTGTTCTGCGTCCAGTCGAGAATATTATCGAAAGCTGCACGGTCGTTAGCCGCCAGGGCAAAGAACATACCGTAACTTTGCCCTTCGGAGGTGGTGATTTTGCGCGCGTCGCTGGGGTCGATGACGCGCCCTTCCTGACTGATGTAATCCTTTTTAAACTGCTCCCAGGCAGGCCAGGTACAGGCTGCCTGAACACTAAAGGCAGCCAACAACAGCATCGTCACGATTCCACTACGCAACACATTCATCTTCAATTACTCGTTATCCGGGTTAAGACGACGACGACTAATAATTCGCAGCAGACGCCACAGTACCCATGCCAGCAATATCACACTGATAGCCGCCAGCACCGCCAGCAGAATCGGATGGTTTGCCAGCGCATACCACACGCGCTCGAACCACGGCAGATGACCTACGTAATAAACGTCGCCAACACGTAGGCTGTTGATACCGGACTCGCGGATCACCGCGACCGAACCGAACATGGTGGCGCGTTTGCCGCTATCGTTCACCGCATCGTTAAGCATTTCATAACCGCGTGGGCTATCTGCCAACAGCGCAATCACGCTGCGCTGGTCGTTATACGGCGACTGGAAGCCAATCACCGCCGCCATCGCACCGGAAGAGGTCAGCGTTGACCGGGTTTCTGCCGCGCGATCGCTCTCGTCCGGCACAATGCCGGGGAACGGGGTCTGGCGCATCGGTGTTTTCACCCAGCTTTCGGTCGCCTGCACCAATAGGTCGATCTGCTTATCGTCTTTCAGTTTGTCCGGGATACCACCGATGATCATGATGTCGGCATCTTTGCCCTGAATGGTGCTGCCATCATCGGTCACCGTCAGATTAATCGCCGGGAAGCCCGTCTGTGCGCCGATAAAACCAACAGTATTCAGCAACGTTTCCATCTGTGCTTCGTTAGGCGCTTTCGGCATCACGGTGATGGTTTGCGACAGATCCGCCATCCGGCTGAATGGGAAGCCCGCGTTAGCAAAGGCGCGTAGATCCGGCATCGGGATGAAGTGGTAATACTTCGAGAAGTCGATGGTGGAGTCGTCACCAATCACCACATGATTCTGCACCGGCTGGAAGGTAATACAGTTATCCACCGAACCGCCCGGCATCGGGTTCATATACTCAAAGTCGAAGCGCAGCTGGTTGGTCGCGCCCAGTTTCAGCGCCGGAATAGAGACATCTGTTTTGCCATCCAGCAAACCTTGTAATACCGGAATCCGCAGCAGCAGGCGGTTCGCCTCCTGTTTGCTGCTCAGGTTGAAGGATTGCAGGAACTGGTTATTCAGGCTGATATCCATCCGCGAACTGTCTTTCACCGGCGGCATGGTGTAGCGGTAATTAATATCCATATCAATGCCGGTACTGCGCATCAGGTAGAGATCCGGCGGCAGGTTTAGCGAAACGTTAATCGCTGCTGGCTCAAGACCGCTGGATTGTAACTGTTCTTCATAGGTTTTCAGTTCGCCAAATGTGACCGGACGATCGGTACGTACCCAGTTCGGCGCATCGTACGGCTTACGCGGTAGCAGCGGTTTCACTTCATTCACTACCACGCTTTCACCACGGAACAGAATGTTACCCTGAGCGATACCTTTCGCTGCCTGCAACAGGTCTTTGTCGTCACGACCAAACACCACCAGCAGTTTGACGTAAGGATTCTGCGGATGGTTGATCATCTCAATCACCGGGGCTTTTACCGCCGGATGATCGCGCAGGAAGTCCGGCCGTTTGTCGTTGGTTGCAAAGACAATGGCATTACGATCCGGCAGTTGGTTATAGAGCACCGGGAAGTTCTGCCCACGCCAGCCAGAACGCGAACCAAACCACGAGGCGACAATGGCAGATGCTTGTTGCAGCCCAACATCCGGCGCACCCGCAAAGACCATCGGCAAGGTGTTAGTACGGTTATCGCGCGGGTCAAAGAATGGCACCGGGAAGTGTGACAGGTCATTCTTCACATTCAGGGTCTGATAGGTCAGATCCAGTCCACTGCTCCGCCCAACATCCAGCCAAAGCGTGGTGCTGGCCGGGTTTTCGCACACGTCCTGATAATGGCCGACAAACTCCAGCCGCACACGGTTGAAGTCGGTAATAAACAGTGGGTTAATGGGCATTTGCGCCAGCGTTTTTTTACCCAACTGTTCTTTGGTCACTGGCAGTACGCCCATCAGCTCATCATTGAGATAAACCTTTAACTGCGACTGGACAGGCAGTAACGATGGCGATGGCATGTATTCGAGGTTGAGCATCGCCTTCGTCACCACTTCATCGCTGCGCATACCAAACTCAATGCTGCCGTTCGGGTTAATGCCACGTAGCACCATGCTGCCCGGCGGCGGCGCAATTTGCGCAAAGGTCAGCTTCACATCACGCGAAGGACCGTTCTGCGCCACGACTGGCGCATCAGCGCCCTGCACGCCCGGCATCACTTGCCCCACCTGCGGATTTTGTTCCGTCTGGGCGACTACAGCTGGCTCAGCATTGATCAGTGGTTGCGTTGCTGGCGTCGCCTGCGTCATGAAAGAGGGGAACGCACTCATCCCCATAGCCACTGCACAAATCCAGAATAGTTTTCTTTTCATCGCGTTATCATCATTGTTGAGCCAAAGCCTGATCCGATGGTTGTGCCGTTTCGCTCCGCTCCGGGCGGCGCAGAATAAACGATACAACCCAGGAAACCAGAGAAGTCAGCACACGGAATATGCCCTTCACCGAAGAAGGCGCAAACTCCGCCAGATGGCGGTAGCCACGGAAGCCGAGCTTCAGAATATCCAGCAGACTTTCCAGCGGCTTATCTTCCGGGTAGCTGTCCTGCCAGAGCGCCCATGTATCCGCACGGGCAAACGTACACTGCACAAAATCGATATGTTGCTGGGTGGTGAGCGGCATTAATTTCAGCCCAACTTCATTACCCATCACGCGCGCCACCTGGGTCGGGAAGACGTATTCCTGCTGACCGCGTTTAAGCAACAGATTCACTTTCTGCCCTTCCAGAATCTGCGCCTGACCGTTGATCTTGATCCCCAAACCACCGTCGGAGAAATCCTGAACGGTACACGAAAAGAGGTGACCATCTTCGCGGGCAATTGCCGCGGGCATCGTCATCTCCACGCGGTGCGATCGGCGTACCTGTTTGCTTTCTACCGATACCGCAACTGCGCCGCCAAGAACAATCAGGTTGTAGAACACCCACACCATACTGACGACCACGGTGAGCATCTCGGTTGGCGGGCCATAGAAGTAGCGCCAGATGCCGACCGCAACACCCACCAGGTTGAGCAGAACAAGGAAGATGTAGGGCCGCGAGATCACCCAGTCGACGTACTCTTCTTCCACCAGTCCACCTTTGGCGGTGACGTTAAATTTGCCTTTGTGCGGGTTAATCAGCGCCACCAGCGTCGGTGGTGCGATATACCACGCCAGCACCGTTTCGTAGATTTCACTCCAGAAAGAGTGGCGATATTTGCCCTGGATCTTCGAGTTGGTCAGGCTGGCATGGATCATATGCGGCAGCACGAACAGGGCGATCATCAACGCTGGCGCATAGATGATGTAGGCATGAAGCAGCAGGAACGCCAGCGGCGCAGTCAGGAAGATCAGTCGTGGAATGCCCGACAAGAAGTGGAACATGGCGTTGACGTAGCACAGCCGCTGGGCGAATTTCAGCCCTTTACCGGTAAGCGGGTTATCGAGACGGAAGATTTGCACCATCCCGCGTGCCCAGCGAATACGCTGACCGATATGCGCCGACAGACTTTCGGTCGCCAGCCCCGCCGCCTGCGGAATACGCATATATGCAGAGGTGTAGCCACGACGGTGCAGGCGCAGAGACGTGTGCGCATCTTCGGTTACCGTTTCGACAGCAATACCGCCAATTTCATCCAATGGTTTGCGACGAATTACTGCACAGGAACCGCAGAAGAAAGTGGCGTCCCACATATCGTTGCCATCCTGCACCAGACCATAGAACAGCGTGCCTTCGTTCGGCGTTTTACGAAAACGCCCCAGGTTGCGTTCAAACGGGTCCGGCGAGAAGAAGTGGTGCGGCGTCTGCATCATCGCCAGCTGTTTCTCTTTCAGGAACCAGCCCATGGTCATTTGCAGGAACGATCGCGTTGGTACGTGGTCGCAGTCGAAAATCGATACGAACTCGCCTTTGGCATATTTCAGCGCATTGTTGATGTTGCCCGCTTTCGCATGTTCATGAGTGGTGCGGGCGATATATTTCACCCCCACGTTTTGCGCAAACTGGCGAAACTCTTCCCTGCCGCCGTCATCGAGGATCCAGATGTTCAGTTTGTCTTTCGGCCAGTCGATACCCAGCGAGGCGTAAATGGTATTTTTCACCACGTTGAGATCTTCGTTGTAAGTCGGGACAAAGATATCCACCGACGGCCACAGCGACATATCTTTCGGCAATGGCACCGGCTGACGATTCAGCGGCCATACGACCTGGAAGTAGCCGAGCACCAGCACAATCCACGCGTACGTTTCAGCGAAGAGCAGAATAAGCCCGCACACCAGGCTGACCGGATCGTCCCAGTTCAGCGTAGAGGTGTAACGCCACCAGATATAACGGCAAGAAACGGTCAGCGACAGCACAATCAACATTAGCGCCGAGAAGCGCCCCGGCATCCGCCGTACGATCAGCGCTACACCCCACAGCAGCATCAGGAAGATAAACTGCGCCAGCGGGTTAAACGGTTGAGTAACGCAGATTAACGCCAGAATCAGCGAGAAGGTGACGATGATACCGAGGATCAACCGCCGCGCCCCGGCACTCAAATGACCGAGCTCTTTTTTCTCATCAAGATGCTGTGTTTTATGACTAACGCGCTCAGGCAGCTCGTTCATCCATTGATGGTAACGTCCACGAATATTCTGCAGACCTGAAAATGCCCGCCTGCGCGGTTTCGGCGTTTCTTTGCGCGATGTACCGATCAGTAACCAGCATGTTTGAATGAAATAACGGACCGGGTCCAGCGGACGCGGACGCGAGGCGTTGATATGCGGATACAGGTTTTTATGTTCTGCGCGAATACGCTGCCAGCGCGGGTGCTCCAGCGGAATAAAAATCCAGGCCAGGATCATCCAGAAACAGCCGAGCGTCGCGCTGAAAGCCGACGCACCGTGACGACGATAATCGCGATAACGCCCGATAAGCCGCGCGTTGACCGGCGGGATAAGCAACCACCGGGTCAGGATACTCATGATGCACTCCCGACTGGCGTTTTCAGCCCGGAGTAGTTCAACAGGCACCAGTTCGCCAGCGTCAGTATCTCTTCAGCCGCCAGCGCATCACTGCGATATTCACCTACTGGTTGCTTAGCCGCCAGGCATTCAGCCATCGCTTCATCACGATGAATGAGCATCGGCAGTAATCGGCGCTGGCTTTGCAACCAAAGCTGGTAAATATCGTCCTGAACCTGACTGCCAATACGGAAGTCATTAATCAAAATATGTGCGCCATCCGGCAGCGCTTGCTGATGCAGTCGGATATGGCAGTTGGCATCCACATTGACGATTGCCAGCGAGTGATCGCACAAACTCAGCAGCTGGTGGGTTATCTGCGAGGCATCACGCGGTAAGTCGATTAAAATCCACAGGTAACGCCCGCTGGCTTTTAGTTGCTGTAAGCCGGAGCAAATATCGCTCAGCCGGGTTTGCCAGTGCTGTGGATTTTCTTGTTCTTCAATGGATAACTGACCAAAAGGCAGCAAATCGAGCTGCGAGGTGTAGCGCAACCCAGCGTCACGCCAGTCCTGGCCATCCAGCATCGCTCTGGCCCAGCCCTGACGGTGGGTAAAATCAACATTAAATGACAGGCGCAACAAGTTGTCCGGGCAGGCATCGACCACCAGGACATTTTCTCCCAACATTTGTAATGACCAGGCTAATGCGGCGGTGATGGTTGTTGTCCCCACGCCTCCCCGCACCCCCTGCAATCCCAGTACGGCCATTCACCAATCCCCTACTTTTGTTGCGCAAACTCTGCCAGCAACGGCCAGCGTTTTAATGCCGCGGCCAACTGTTCGCGTTGGGAAATATCGGCATAATCAATATCAGGCAGTGAAAATGCCTGCTTTAACGCCACAATATCATTCTGGAAGATATAGCCTATCGCGGGATCAGGCAGAGTATCTGGTTCATTGTTATTCATTTTGCTTGATCCTTATGAAATAACCGTACCGTTCATGAGACAATTCTAACCGTGAGCATTTCGCCGGTTTATTGTTTACGGCGAGACGGGAATTTGCTCACTTTTTGACTTTCCGTTACGCAACAGAAAAAGTTAAAAACGAAAAGACTAAAATCACACGTCTTGTGACCTTCTAAATTGATTCACATGCTAAATCTGATAAGTTTTAATTTCAATGGTAGGTTTATTTCTTAGCTTTCGCTAGTAAACTGATAATCAGACAAAATGGTGACATGAGGGACATTGTGGGCCCTGTATTCTCTATCGGTATCTCATCATTATGGGATGAGCTGCGACATATGCCAGCAGGCGGCGTCTGGTGGTTTAACGTCGATCGCCATGAAGATGCTATCAGTCTGGCGAATCAAACAATTGCATCCCAGGCTGAAACCGCACACGTCGCGGTCATTAGCATGGACAGCGATCCGGCGAAAATCTTTCAATTAGATGATTATCAAGGGCCGGAAAAAATAAAATTATTTTCAATGCTAAATCATGAAAAAGGTCTATACTATTTGACCCGTGATTTGCAGTGTTCTATTGATCCCCATAATTACCTTTTTATTCTTGTTTGCGCAAATAACGCATGGCAAAACATTCCTGCCGAGCGGCTTCGCTCATGGTTGGATAAAATGAATAAATGGAGCAGGTTAAACCATTGTTCGCTTTTGGTAATTAATCCCGGAAATAATAACGATAAACAATTTTCATTGTTGCTTGAGGAATACCGTTCACTTTTTGGTCTTGCCAGTTTGCGTTTTCAGGGTGACCAACATTTGCTGGATATTGCCTTCTGGTGCAACGAAAAAGGGGTCAGCGCCCGTCAGCAGCTTAGCGTTCAGCAACAAAATGGTATCTGGACATTAGTTCAAAGCGAAGAGGCGGAGATCCAACCACGCAGCGACGAAAAACGCATTCTGAGTAATGTTGCTGTACTGGAAGGTGCGCCGCCGCTATCGGAACACTGGCAACTGTTCAACAATAACGAAGTCCTGTTCAATGAAGCCCGTACCGCTCAGGCGGCGACGGTGGTCTTTTCTTTACAGCAAAATGCGCAAATCGAGCCACTGGCCCGCAGCATTCATACCCTGCGTCGCCAGCGCGGTAGTGCGATGAAAATCCTCGTGCGGGAAAATACCGCTAGCCTGCGCGCCACCGATGAACGTTTGTTATTGGCCTGCGGTGCAAATATGGTTATTCCGTGGAATGCGCCACTCTCCCGTTGTCTGACGATGATCGAAAGCGTGCAAGGGCAGAAGTTTAGTCGCTATGTGCCGGAAGATATCACTACCTTGCTGTCAATGACCCAGCCGCTCAAACTGCGTGGTTTCCAGAAGTGGGATGTGTTCTGTAATGCCGTCAACAACATGATGAATAACCCTCTATTACCTGCCCACGGTAAAGGCGTTCTGGTTGCCCTACGTCCGGTACCGGGTATCCGCGTTGAACAAGCCCTGACGCTGTGTCGCCCTAACCGTACCGGCGATATCATGACCATTGGCGGTAATCGGCTGGTGCTGTTTCTCTCATTCTGTCGGATTAACGATCTGGATACCGCGTTGAATCATATTTTCCCATTGCCTACTGGCGACATTTTCTCAAACCGTATGGTCTGGTTTGAAGATGATCAAATCAGTGCCGAGCACGATGTCGCCACTGGCGACGAATACCAGAACCCATGCGACTGTTAGATGATGCTGTGGAGCGCTCATCATGATGACCATCAGCGATATCATTGAAATTATTGTCGTTTGCGCACTGATATTTTTCCCGCTGGGCTATCTGGCGCGGCACTCTTTGCGACGCATTCGCGACACCTTACGTTTGTTCTTTGCTAAACCTCGTTATGTTAAACCGGCCGGGACATTACGCCGCACGGAAAAAGCCAGGGCAACCAAAAAATGACTCAATTTACGCAAAATACCGCCATGCCTTCTTCCCTCTGGCAATACTGGCGCGGCCTTTCCGGCTGGAACTTCTATTTTCTGGTTAAGTTCGGCCTGTTGTGGGCGGGATATCTTAACTTCCATCCGCTCCTCAATTTGGTGTTTGCCGCGTTTCTGCTGATGCCCATTCCGCGCTACAGCCTGCATCGCTTGCGCCACTGGATTGCCCTGCCGATCGGCTTTGCTTTGTTCTGGCATGACACCTGGTTGCCTGGCCCGGAAAGCATAATGAGCCAGGGTTCGCAGGTGGCGGGGTTCAGTACCGATTATTTAATCGACCTTGTCACACGCTTTATTAACTGGCAGATGATTGGGGTAATGCCGATCAGTTAAGGATCAGTTGACCGATCCAGTGGCTGTGTAAGAATCCGGAAACGCTCACTTGTTTCCGGATTTTTTTATGCACATCGGACAGGCTCTTGATCTGGTATCCCGTTACGATTCTCTGCGTAACCCACTGACTTCTCTGGGGGATTACCTCGACCCCGAACTCATCTCTCGTTGCCTTGCCGAATCAGGTACTGTAACGCTACGCAAGCGCCGTCTTCCCCTCGAAATGATGGTCTGGTGTATTGTTGGCATGGCGCTTGAGCGTAAAGAACCTCTTCACCAGATTGTGAATCGCCTGGACATCATGCTGCCGGGCAATCGCCCCTTCG
>NZ_MECT01000354.1:0-853 GCF_001722145.1 Shigella sp. FC1544 | reverse complement strand
TAGTGCGCTGGGTTATCGCTCGCCACGGGAATATCTGCGGCAGCGGGCTTGTAATGGGTTAAGTGATAACAGATGTCTGGAAATATAGGGGCAAATCCAGATTCTGGCAAAGTGCAATTAAGAACATTGTTGGTTGGGGTTATCAAGCCAGAAAGCCCGGCGACAGCAGCGGCAATTCTTGCCTCCAAAGATCCCGCAAAAACCTGGCAACAATATAAAGCCTCTGGTGGCAAGCTTAAGCTAAACGTGCCTGCAAACGTAAGTACAGAGCAAATGAAAGTGTTAAGTGACAATGAGAAACTGATGGACGATCTGGGGGCAAATGTCACGCCGGCTATCTATTAAATGAGTAAGGAAAATACGCTACAACAGGCCGTGGGGTTGCCCGATCAGAAAACGCTTAATATCATTATGGGGAATAAATAAAAGGTAATTCATGGATGGTTGAACTATATCTCTGCTTTTCAACCATCCTAAAAAGCATGAATTGCTCGCTCTGCCCTAAGTGGCTGTGCTATTTTAGAAAAACTTAATCCTGAGTTAAGCAAAAAAACATAATCAATAAAAATATATACGCAGAAAAACATTGATTAAGTGAATATATCATGGAAGAAAAATATAACCGGAGTAGTGGGCAATGCTGCCAACTTACTGATTTAGTGTATGATGGTGATTTTAAGGTGCTTGCGTGGCTTCCATTTCCATCAGATGTCCTTCCTGCTCCGCTACTGAAGGCGTGGTGCGTAACGGCAAAAGCACTGCCGGACATCAGCGCTATCTCTGCTCTCATTGCCGTAAAACATGGCAACTACAGTTCACTTACACCGCCTCTCAGCCCGGTACGCACCAGAAA
>NZ_MECT01000353.1:0-853 GCF_001722145.1 Shigella sp. FC1544 | reverse complement strand
ACGGTTGTGGCGCACGTCTTCGGTGAACGCACTCTGGCCACACTGGAGCGTCTTCTGAGCCTGCTGTCGGCCTTTGAGGTCGTGGTATGGATGACGGATGGCTGGCCGCTGTATGAATCACGCCTGAAGGGAAAGCTGCACGTTATCAGCAAGCGTTACACTCAGCGCATTGAGCGACATAATCTGAATCTGAGACAACATCTGGCAAGGCTGGGACGGAAGTCACTGTCGTTCTCAAAATCGGTGGAGCTGCATGACAAGGTCATCGGGCATTATCTGAACATAAAACACTATCAGTAAGTTGGCAGCATTACCCCAATCCCTTTGCAAGATAATGTGATTTAAACGTAATACACACTCTTGCACCTCGCCACGCCCCAGGCGTTGAGATATTCGCTAATTATCCTGGTTACAGTGATTTAAGCGCGATGTTCTCATCTATCAGCAGTTTCGCATCAAACGTTTTGCCGCTCTGGATCCATTTGCGAATTGGGCGAATCTCACGCCCCTGATTCAGCGTGACTGCACCGATAAGCACGCCGTTTTGCAGATTAAACCAAATCGCCTTCTGAGTTTCCGGGTTGCCACGACAAAGCCAGTCTGAGGTGTACTGGCAATAGCGGACACTACCATTTGTTCTTTTTTTAAGCAGCCATCTGATGATATTTTTCCCTGAAGGCTGCCGGGGAGATATTCCCCAGACGAGAGTGACGACGCTGACGATTGTAGAAAATCTCAATGTATTCCCGTATTACTGAGATGGCTTCATCCCGGTTATTAAAACGATAGTGGCTCAGGCTCTCATTTTTCAGCGTTCCCCAGAAGCTTTCCATCGGAGCGTTGTCGTAACAGT
>NZ_MECT01000352.1:0-856 GCF_001722145.1 Shigella sp. FC1544 | reverse complement strand
CCTCCTGTTCGGCAAGGAGACGTTTCAGTGCATTGATATCGTCAGGAAGTGAGCTGCTCATACCGGGTATATTACCAGGCTCATTCAGCGTCGACCAGGATAAAGAGGCTTACAACATAGTCAGGGACGTAAGCAGTCTTTTAGGCTGCCGCCAGTCGATACCTTCAAGGAGCATCGCCAGCTGTGCCGGTGTGAGGAACACTTTGCCATCCCGGGCTGACGGCCAGGCGAAGCGGCCGCGCTCCAGCCGTTTGGTCAGCAGACACAGTCCATCGCCGGTAGACCAGAGGAGCTTTACCTGACTGCCATTACGCCCACGGAAGATAAAAACGTGACCTGACATCGGAGCGTCTTTCAGCGTCGTCTGCACCTTTGCCGCCAGGCCGTTGAAGCCATTTCTCATATCGGTGATACCGGCAACCAGCCAAATTTTGGTCCCGGAAGGTAACGGGATCATCGCTTCAGTTCCTGTATCAGCAGAGTCAGGAGCTTTTCGCTGACATTGCCATTGAAGCGGAGCGTCCCGTGCCGGAACGTTACCTCACAGCTGATACTGAGGGTTTCCGGATCCTCTGCGAGCGATTCTGGCTGTTCGGCAGCTGCATCGAGAGTCACAGGAAGTAGCTGGGGGCTCTCTGAAGAAGGTAATAGCAGCTTTCCCTCGCGCCATTGTTGTCGCCATTTGAACAACAGATTGGCGTTAATGCCATTTTCAAGAGCAAGTTTTGAGATGGATATCCCGGGTTCACAGGAGGCAGCAACGAGCTGCTGTTTAAATTCGGGAGGATAATTAGGGCAGCCTTTTCGCCTGCCGGGATTCACATTTTTCTGCATATCTGACACTTTGGTTCCCACT
>NZ_MECT01000351.1:0-863 GCF_001722145.1 Shigella sp. FC1544 | reverse complement strand
GGGATACAGGGAGATAAAACAGACGATGCAACTGAGCAGGCTGACGCTGAGAAGTAAAAAGCCGGAGCTTGTGGAGCAAGAGCTGTGGGGTGTCTTACTGGCTTATAATCTGGTGAGATATCAGATGATTAAAATGGCGGAACATCTGAAAGGTTACTGGCCGAATCAACTGAGTTTCTCAGAATCATGCGGAATGGTGATGAGAATGCTGATGACATTGCAGGGCGCTTCACCGGGACGTATACCGGAGCTGATGCGCGATCTTGCAAGTATGGGACAACTTGTGAAATTACAGACGAGAAGGGGAAGGGCCTTCCCGAGAGTGGTAAAGGAGAGGCCCTGGAAATACCCCACAGCCCCGAAAAAGAGCCAGTCAGTTGCTTTACTGACTGGCATTAAGGCCGCCGGGGACGTTTTTTTACCACCGGGAGTTTGGGCATAACGGTGCTTTCAGTAAGTACGACAGGTACTGTGGAGGCACTTCCGTAAAGAAGGGCATCAAGTTCCTGCTCCGACATACCTGCGGGCAGAGGCCATGAAAGGCCAGCGTTGCGGAAGCGCACGAACATACCACAGACAGTTGATTTTGGTACGCCCAGGCGACGTCCGGCCACAACCCGTGGTAAATGTTCTTCGAAATGAAGGCGTAAAGCTTCAGTGATCCAGGTCCGGTATTCCATACGATAGTGTCCACTTCAAAATGATGGACATTATTTTTGTGGAGCCGGAGGAAACAGACCAGACGGTTTAAATGAGCCGGTTACGAAGAAGCTGAGGTTCTGCGCTTTGATAATTTTGACGATGCCGTTGAGTGTTGCGCAGACCTGAATATTCCGTTCTTTGTGGATGCCGGAAACAAAAAG
>NZ_MECT01000350.1:0-866 GCF_001722145.1 Shigella sp. FC1544 | reverse complement strand
ACTGTTACGACAACGCTCCGATGGAAAGCTTCTGGGGAACGCTGAAAAATGAGAGCCTGAGCCACTATCGTTTTAATAACCGGGATGAAGCCATCTCAGTAATACGGGAATACATTGAGATTTTCTACAATCGTCAGCGTCGTCACTCTCGTCTGGGGAATATCTCCCCGGCAGCCTTCAGGGAAAAATATCATCAGATGGCTGCTTAAAAAAAGAACAAATGGTAGTGTCCGCTATTGCCAGTACACCTCAGTCTTTAGTTTCAGTCGTTCTCTTGTAACTACTATTTTCGGTGCTCTTGTTGGCGTGACTGGATTTTGAGATATACGTCCTTCAACAATGGCCTCGCGAAACATATCAGACAACACAGAACGCATTGATCCTGCCATTGTGTTTTTCCCTCCTTCAATCCACAAATCAAGAAACTCGGCAATATGGCGAGTGGTTATTTCTGTCAGTAAAATCTCTCCCAATTTTTCTTTTATTGTCTTCAGTTGATTTGCCCGAATTTTATAAGTATTTCTGGACACTTTTCTCCTTATAAGAATCGTTTTGTAACGTTCAATCCAGTCTGCCATAGTAAATGAGTTGAACCCTTTAAGTTTTTCAATTAAGGAAGGCAGCAGGAGAGTAGTTTTTGTATATATAATGATTTGCTTCAATTGCCTGCGCTACTGCATCTCTTCTTGAAATGAAGTGGCACACTGAATTTGGCCACCTGAACAGAGGTGATATGCTCACCTCAGAACAACACAGGTGCTCCAATGAAAAAAAGAAATTTTAGCGCAGAGTTTAAACGCGAATCCGCTCAACTGGTTGTTGACCAGAAATACACGGTGGCAGATGCCGCCAAAGCTATGGATGTT
>NZ_MECT01000349.1:0-884 GCF_001722145.1 Shigella sp. FC1544 | reverse complement strand
GCACGGGGAGAGTAATTCAATGACTCAAAACTATGAACTGATTGTGAAAGGGATCCGCAATTTTGAGAATAAAGTTACGGTAACTTTAGCGTTACGGGACAAAAAACGCTTTGACGGTGAAATTTTTGACCTGGACATCTCGCTGGACCGTGTTGAAGGTGCCGCGCTGGAGTTTTATGAGGCAGCAGCCAGAAGGAGCATCAGACAGGTCTTCCTGGATGTTGCTGCCGGGTTATGTGAAGGGGATGAGCAGTCGCCGGAAAAGCGCCCCGTAATTTTAGAGGCGCAGGATGTGTTGATAACCTACAGAGGAAAACTACCGGGAATAATTACGGGTTCTCTGAAGAGTCCGCCGAAATGGTAATTTTACCAGCATATTTTTCATCCAGTAATACAGCAAGCCGCCTGAAAGAGTCTTGTTGTTCCTGAGACCATTTGGGATTGCATGATTCAAACTGGATTGATGCCAGCGTTGATTGCATCTGTTCCCTTGGAATTGAGAATGCCAGATATGAGAAGGCGACGGTAAGGGTATTCACGTCTTCCCGAAGCCTGGAAATGCTGTCGAGCAACTCCTGTAGAGAAATGGTGTTATTGTCCATAAATAATCCTCATGATTGTATTGACCTGTTAGCAGCCTGAGGCAACAGGCTGGAACTGATAAACATATCCAGGGCTCAGAAACCGATAAATCCTGATAAATATCCATGAACGCAAAAATCAGATACGGCCTGTCGGCTGCCGTTCTGGCGCTGATTGCCGCTGGTGCGCCTGCGCCTGACATTCTCGACCAGTTTCTGGATGAAAAGGAAGGTAACCACACCACGGCATACCGTGATGGCGCGGGTATCTGGACCATCTGCCGCGGTGCCATCCTGGTGGAT
>NZ_MECT01000348.1:0-893 GCF_001722145.1 Shigella sp. FC1544 | reverse complement strand
GTCTCTTTGCTTACGCAGCGTGATGAGCTGGAGTGCCAGACGTGGCAGTACTACGGCAGCGGCATTCGTGCCGGGAACGACGACGGTTTGTTCGGCCAGTGCCTGAGCTATGTCTGCTGCAAGGCGTTTACCCAGACGAGGCGCAAGTTTGCAGAGCTGGGCTGCCAGCTTCTTCTCACCCAGCGAAGCGAGTTTTTCTGGTGAGGGATATCGCTGGAGAAGATCGAGTACCGCCGGGTGCTCAAGTCTCGGACCGAGAACGCGCTCCAGTGCCGGATGTATCTGGGGCAGAAGGCCGCGGATACGGTTGCTGGCCTGCGTTGTCTGTGCGGCAAGATCATCATCGAAGCCGCAGAGCATGGAGAGTTCGGCGATTTGCTCGTCAGCCAGTTTCAGCGTGCGTAGCGCGTGAGGCAGGGTACGGGCAGCTTCGGCAATGATGGCAGCGTCACGAGCATCAGTTTTAGCTTCACCGGCGTGTAAGTCGGCTATGCGGCGCATGGCCAGTCCAGGGAGGTATCCGACAAGGACTCCTTCTGAGCGGGCAACGGCGACAGGTAACGCACCGATGGTAGCTGGCTGATCAACAACCAGCAGTATCTGACCATGTTGTTTCAGGTCAGATATTAGCGACCTGAGTTTGTTTTCGTCGTTGGGTAATGCTTTATCGAACAGGCGTTTACCTGAACGATTAATGGCAACAGCGTGATGCGTATCTTTACCGACATCAACGCCGATAAAGACCTGGACGGATTCGTAATCGCTGGATTCGGTCATTCTGTCTCCCTTGTATATGGGTTAACCAGATAACCACGGGGAGCAGGTACCGGCATCCACGTTACAGACGGTCCCGGCAAAAGTGCCTGACCTGACCCCTATTAGCGGTTACCAGC
>NZ_MECT01000347.1:0-899 GCF_001722145.1 Shigella sp. FC1544 | reverse complement strand
GACACCCCGACCCGTCACTACGCACACGTAGACTGCCCGGGGCACGCCGACTATGTTAAAAACATGATCACCGGTGCTGCTCAGATGGACGGCGCGATCCTGGTAGTTGCTGCGACTGACGGCCCGATGCCGCAGACTCGTGAGCACATCCTGCTGGGTCGTCAGGTAGGCGTTCCGTACATCATCGTGTTCCTGAACAAATGCGACATGGTTGATGACGAAGAGCTGCTGGAACTGGTTGAAATGGAAGTTCGTGAACTTCTGTCTCAGTACGACTTCCCGGGCGACGACACTCCGATCGTTCGTGGTTCTGCTCTGAAAGCGCTGGAAGGCGACGCAGAGTGGGAAGCGAAAATCCTGGAACTGGCTGGCTTCCTGGATTCTTACATTCCGGAACCAGAGCGTGCGATTGACAAGCCGTTCCTGCTGCCGATCGAAGACGTATTCTCCATCTCCGGTCGTGGTACCGTTGTTACCGGTCGTGTAGAACGCGGTATCATCAAAGTTGGTGAAGAAGTTGAAATCGTTGGTATCAAAGAGACTCAGAAGTCTACCTGTACTGGCGTTGAAATGTTCCGCAAACTGCTGGACGAAGGCCGTGCTGGTGAGAACGTAGGTGTTCTGCTGCGTGGTATCAAACGTGAAGAAATCGAACGTGGTCAGGTACTGGCTAAGCCGGGCACCATCAAGCCGCACACCAAGTTCGAATCTGAAGTGTACATTCTGTCCAAAGATGAAGGCGGCCGTCATACTCCGTTCTTCAAAGGCTACCGTCCGCAGTTCTACTTCCGTACTACTGACGTGACTGGTACCATCGAACTGCCGGAAGGCGTAGAGATGGTAATGCCGGGCGACAACATCAAAATGGTTGTTACCCTGATCCACCCGATCGCGATGGA
>NZ_MECT01000346.1:0-974 GCF_001722145.1 Shigella sp. FC1544 | reverse complement strand
GGCTGGGACGGAAGTCGCTGTCGTTCTCAAAATCGGTGGAGCTGCATGACAAAGTCATCGGGCATTATCTGAACATAAAACACTATCAATAAGTTGGAGTCATTACCGCAGAGGCGTTCGAGCATTATAACGAATGGCATCCGCATAGTGCGCTGGGTTATCGCTCGCCACGGGAATATCTGCGGCAGCGGGCTTGTAATGGGTTAAGTGATAACAGATGTCTGGAAATATAGGGGCAAATCCACTAACGCGCTTGTCTATTCTCACGGCGAAGATGTTTATAGTTATGAAAGTGGTGCTCATAGTGATTTTGACAGTATTCGCACTGTAATAAGACCGGCCTGGATCTGGAATACATGGAATCAGACGGGGCTTGAATTAGGCTGGTTTAAGCAACAGAACAAAACTCAGCAGGGTGTAACACTAAATGAATCGGCTTATAAAACGACACTCTGGCATGCATTGAAAGTGGGTGAAAGCATTTTAGGTTCACGACCAGAAATTCGCTTCTATGGAACGTATATCAATATTCTGGATAACGAATTATCGAATTTTAAGTTTAATGAGAACAGCAAAGACGAGTTTATGGCCGGCATCCAGGCGGAAGTCTGGTGGTAATCTATTTTAGTTAAGGAGTTGTGTATGTCAGGATTTAAAAAAGGTTTTTTTGAAGTGGCACACTGAATTTGGCCACCTGAACAGAGGTGATATGCTCACCTCAGAACAACACAGGTGCTCCAATGAAAAAAAGAAATTTTAGCGCAGAGTTTAAACGCGAATCCGCTCAACTGGTTGTTGACCAGAAATACACGGTGGCAGATGCCGCCAAAGCTATGGATGTTGGCCTTTCCACAATGACAAGATGGGTCAAACAACTGCGTGATGAGCGTCAGGGCAAAACACCAAAAGCCTCTCCGATAACACCAGAACAAATCGAAATACGTAAGCTGAGGAAAAAGCTACAACGCATTGAA
>NZ_MECT01000345.1:0-982 GCF_001722145.1 Shigella sp. FC1544 | reverse complement strand
CGCGTTACGACAAAACGGCGAGAAATTACCTGGCGATGGTGAAACTGGGCTGCATCCGACTCTTTTATCAACGCTTACGTAATTAAGGGACACAGCCTAGTCTCCAGGATTCCCGGGGCGTTCACCACATGCAATGTGTTGTTGCAGGGGAACGGTCTGCACCATCCCCTATATCGATCAATATAACAAAAATGACAACGTCAGATTCAGGGCACAACCTAAATATATTTTAGGTCACCTCCCAAATCGTTTGCCTGATACCGCTCCATTTTTTAATAAAAAATCAATTGTTTTTGAATCTTTGCCTTTCATTGCATTGTCAAGCATAGTGTCCCCACTATTTGCTTTTTGAAATCTTTTGTTTACATCAACCAATCCATTATTAATAAAATATTCTAGCACTTTATAGTTGGCACTATCTTCACTAAGTAAATACTCAACATCATACAGCTCACAATACATATTGTTGTTCATTTTCTCCATCTCTGCGACATCTTGTTTTGTAAAATTAAATTTAGATAGTATATAAAGTGCCATATCAGATTTTGCATTGCCTAGAGAATAAGCAAGAGCTTGATGAGCCATTTTTTTATCAGTCACCTTATTGTTAATTTCTTCATAATTGGATGCTTTAATGGCATCCTCCAAAGATATATCTCTGAGTCTTATCTTTTTGAAGTTATCTGTGCTTAGCATTCTTGGTATATGATACTCAAGCTGAAACACAAAGTTTATAATTCTATCCAGACTAACAGGGTCAATGTTTTTATTATAACAAAACTCTCGGAATCTTTGATCTTTACTCTTTCTTATAAAATCAATAAGATGCAACCCAATTCCAAGCCTCATATCTTTAGTATTAAATATTGGCACATCAGTTTTTCCCTGATTACCATGCACATACCTGCTAACTTCATCCACAACCTCTTTAAAGTTATCTAAGAAAAATGATTGGTGCTCATGGTAAAAAACAGGTGGAATA
>NZ_MECT01000344.1:0-27427 GCF_001722145.1 Shigella sp. FC1544 | reverse complement strand
ACGGTTGTGGCGCACGTCTTCGGTGAACGCACTCTGGCCACACTGGAGCGTCTTCTGAGCCTGCTGTCGGCCTTTGAGGTCGTGGTATGGATGACGGATGGCTGGCCGCTGTATGAATCACGCCTGAAGGGAAAGCTGCACGTTATCAGCAAGCGTTACACTCAGCGCATTGAGCGACATAATCTGAATCTGAGACAACATCTGGCAAGGCTGGGACGGAAGTCACTGTCGTTCTCAAAATCGGTGGAGCTGCATGACAAGGTCATCGGGCATTATCTGAACATAAAACACTATCAGTAAGTTGGAGTCATTACCGCCCGCATCAAGATGGTTTTGCATTGCCGCAATGGAATAACGCATCATGCGAAAAGCCATTAATTCTTCCGGCTTACTTTGGTGCTCTATCACTACATAAATATAACCCACTCCCTCCTGCGTTTTCACAGACCACAAGAGGTCGGAATAATATTGCCGCAGGTCTTCATCAATAAAACTGTTTGGTTCCAGTTTAAGCGTCGTTAAATCACACAATTTGCGCAGCGGCGCGGGAAGATGAATATCAATAAAATCCCGCGCGGTGTCTGGATGGCGTAAAAAAGATTTAAATACCGCATCATGCGGCGTGGAAGTTGTCGATATTGTCATGGCGTTCCGTCACCCCTCAAATTTAAGATGACGCGACAATAACCACGATTAACACCCAATGCAGCAGGCAGTTTTTATCTTTGGACAGCGAATTCAGAAGTATTTTTAGCGGACTGCAACTTTTACATTTCAGCGGAAGCTGACTCGCAAATTCCCCATGAAAATACTCCGGCAGCGTTAGCCACCGGAGAGGAAATTATTTCAGCGATCCCTTAAGGAACTGTTGCAGACGAGGGCTTTGCGGGTTGCCAAATAACTGCTCCGGCGCGCCCTCTTCTTCTATTTTCCCCTGATGGAGGAAAATGACATGAGTAGAAACATGGCGAGCAAAGCCCATTTCGTGAGTCACTACCACCATGGTTTTCCCCTCTTCTGCCAGTTGCTGCATAATACGCAACACTTCGCCTACCAGTTCAGGATCGAGCGCCGAGGTAGGTTCATCAAACAGTAAAACTTCCGGTTCCATCGCCAGCGCCCGCGCGATAGAAACACGCTGTTGCTGACCGCCGGAAAGATGCACCGGATATTTCCCCTGCGCACGTTCGTCTATCCCGACTTTTGCCAGATACTTGACCGCCCGCTCGCGCGCTTCCTGCTTGCTCAGGCCCAACACCTGAATCGGCGCTTCCATGACGTTTTCCAGCACCGTCATATGGCTCCAGAGATTGAAGTGCTGGAATACCATCGTCAGGCGTGTGCGCAGTAAGCGCAGTTGATTTTTATCGGCGACTTTGAGTTGACCGTCTTTGTCGCGCACCAGATTGATCGTCTGGCCATTGACCACGATCGACCCTTCACTCGGTTTTTCGAGGAAGTTAATGCAGCGCAGAAAGGTACTTTTCCCCGATCCCGACGATCCGATGATGCTTATTACATCTCCGGCATTCGCTTGCAGTGAGACCCCTTTCAGCACTTCATGTTCGCCGTAGCGTTTGTGCAAATCGATAACGTTTAATTTATTCTCGGACATCGTATTCTCAGTGCGTTGAAGAAGGTTTCACATGCTGCAACCAGCGTTTTTCCGCTCTGCGAAAGAGGCTGATCAGGACATAAGAGATGATTAAATAGAGCACCGCGGCAATGCCGAAGGCGGTAAAAGGTTGATACGTGGCGGCGTTAATATCGCGGGCTATTTTCAGCAGATCCGGCACAGTGGCCGTAAACGCCAGCGCAGTAGAGTGCAGCATCAGGATCACTTCGTTGCTGTATGCCGGTAACGCAATACGCAGCGCAGAAGGCAAAATAATGCAACGATACATTTTAAAAGTCGAGAAGCCATAGGCTCTGGCGGCTTCAATTTCCCCATGCGGAACCGAACGGATTGCCCCAGCAAAAATCTCGGTAGTGTAAGCGCAGGTGTTAAGCGTCAGCGCCAGCACGGTACAGTTCAGGCCACTGCGGAAGAAAGCGTTAAGGAATTCGGTTCCCTTAACAATCTCAAGCGTGTACATGCCGGAATAGAACACCAGCAACTGAACATACAGCGGCGTACCGCGAAAAATATAGGTAAATAACCAGATTGGAAACTGGATGTATTTATTACTGGAGACACGACCAATCGCCAGAAACAGCGCCAGGACTCCGCCTATCACTACCGACAAAATAAGCAGCCACAGAGTGATCGCCACACCAGTAAAGCGATAACCGTCGGTCCACAGCAGCGGTTTCCAGTATTCATGTAAGATTTCGATCACAGGTCAGCCCTCTTCACACCCACGGAGTAGCGGCGCTCAAGGAACAGCAGCACACCATTGGAAACAGTGGTGAAAACCAGGTAAATCACGCCACAGACGATGGCGAAATAGAACGGTTCCCAGGTACTTTTGCCTGCCAGTTGGGTGGCTTTGACCACATCTTCCAGGCCGAGTAACGAAACCAGTGCGGTAGATTTGAGGATCACCTGCCAGTTGTTGCCAATGCCTGGCAGGGCGTAACGCATCATCGCCGGAAACATGATCCGCCGAAACACTTGCCCACGAGTAAAACCGAACGCCGTCGCCGCCTCTATATGTCCTTTCGGCACTGCCATAAAAGCACCACGGAACGTTTCGGTAAAATAAGCACCGTAGATAAAACCGAGAGTGATAATACCAGCGACCATCGGATCGATATCAATCTGCCCGACGCCCATCGCCTCCGTCACCGTGTTTAGCGCAATCTGCAAACCGAAGAAAATCAGCAGCATCAACACTAAGTCCGGCACGCCACGAATCAGCGTGGTGTACCCTTCGAAAATCAGCCCCGAAAGCCGATTTTGCGAGAGCTTACCGCCAGCGCCAATTAAACCGATGATTACAGCGAGCACTACAGAGCTGATAGCCAGCTCCAGCGTGACGAGCGCACCCTGTAAAATAACACCTGAAAACCCATACAACATGCTGCCTGTCCTGTCGTGTGTGGTGAATTACCGCCTCTTGTCTCCCTCCGGTTACCCGAAGGGAGCGGGCTTTCTTTCACCGATGGCGATTAGCCACCATAAACATCAAAATCGAAGTACTTTTTCGCTAATTTCTCGTAAGTACCGTCAGCGCGCATTTCGGCAAAGGCTTTGTTCAGTGCTTCGCGCAGTTCGTTATCTTCTTTACGCAGGCCCATGCCGGTCCCTACGCCAAACAGTTTTTCATCTTTAACAGACGGGCCTCCGAATTTGTAATCTTTACCGACAGGTTGTTTGAGGAAACCTTCGCTGGCAGCGACCTCATCCTGGAACGCGGCATCAATACGTCCGGCAGTCAGGTCAGAATAAATGTTGTCCTGCCCCTGATACGAGACGATTTCAATGCCTTTTGGTGCCCAATGTTCATTACCGAACGTCTCCTGGGTGGTGCCCTGCAATACGCCTACCCGTTTGCCTTTCAGCGACTCGACTGTCGGCTGAATGTCAGAATTTTTCGCCACCACCAAACGAGAATCGGCAGCGTACAGTTTGTCGGTGAAGGCTATTTCTTGCTGACGTTTTTCCGTAATGGAAAGCGATGACATGATGGCGTCAATCTTCTTCGCTTTTAAGGACGGGATTAACGCATCCAGCGGATTTTCGACAAACGTACATTGCGTATTGATGCGTTTGCATAATTCCTTTGCCAGATCGATATCGAAGCCAACCAGTTCGCCTTGTGAATTTTTTGATTCAAATGGCGCATAGGTCGGGTCGGTACCGATGCGGATGTTTTGCGGAATCGCAGCAAATGCCGCAGTTGCGCTGGAGAAGGCCAGAACCAGAGAGAGCGATAGCACCAGTTTTTTCATAATGTCCTCAACTGACAGTCTTTTTATAGGGAATATTTACAGGTTTGTTACACTTATCGTGCCATAAAATTGACCATCAAGGCAAAATATCCCGCCCCGTTAGACGTATTATTTTTCATTAAAAATGCTTAAGTATGCATTTCAATGCACCACGATAGTGCAACAAACCTAGCGTGCACCATGATGATCATTCCATCAGGTACAGCTTCCCAGCGACGTATCAGTCACCGTAGACATTAAAGTCGAAATACTTTTTCGCCATCTTGTCGTAGGTGCCGTCCTGACGCAGCTCGCCAAGCGCCTTATTGAAGGCAGCCGTCAGTTCAGCATCATCTTTACGTAGCCCTACACCGGTGCCATCACCGAAGTATTTTTTGTCTTTTACTGATGAGCCAGCAAAGGCGAAATCTTTACCAGCAGGTTGCTTGAGGAATCCTTCGCTGGCAGCAACTTCATCTTGTAACGCAGCATCCAGACGTCCTGCAGCCAGATCGGAATAGACCAAATCCTGGTTGGCATAGGCCACCACATCCACGCCTTTGCTACGCCAGGTCTCGTTAGCGTAAGCTTCCTGGGTTGACCCCTGCAGCACACCAACATGTTTACCTTTCAGTGAATCCAGCGTTGGCTGAATCGGTGAACCTTTGGCAGCAATCAAACGAGAATCTGCGGCGTACAGCTTGTCGGAGAAGGCAATCTCCTGCTGACATTTATCGGTAATGGAAAGCGACGAAATAATGGCGTCGATTTTTTTCGCTTTCAGTGAGGGGATCAGCGCGTCAAAGTCACTGGCAACCCAGGTACATTTCACCTGCATCCGTTTGCACATCTCGTTACCGAGATCGATATCAAAGCCAACAAAATCACCTTTAGCATCTTTCGACGAGAACGGCGCATAGGTGGTATCGGTTCCGATACGTACCGTCTCCGGTAGCGCCGCATAGCTGGAAGCCGCTGCGGAGAGACCGACTAACAAAGACAGAGCGAGAATCGACTTCTTCATACATAACCCTCAAGTGAAAATGGCTTTTTTATGTTGTGTATTGTGTTGTGTGTTTGCAGGCTCTTTTATGCAGGTCTTATGCCATCTTGACGACAACAGTAACATTCAACGTTAAATATGTTAATAAGACGTTGCATTATTGTCCTGAAGTTGAAGATAGCAGGTATAGCGGTTGAATCGCAGCGTTTCGATTGAATGGCAGAAACAAAATGTCGAGGATTTGATCGCGGTTGCAAAATTGCCCTGAAACAGGGCAACAGCGGAGTTATGCGCCCTGCCAGCGGGCAAAGAGATCTTCAGGAAGGGTTATTGCAAACTGGTCAAGAACACGATTAACCGTCTGATTTATCACATCATCAAGGGATTGCGGGCGATGATAAAACGCCGGAACAGGAGGCATAATCACCGCACCGATTTCTGCCGCCTGAGTCATTAAACGCAGATGGCCTAAGTGCAATGGTGTTTCACGCACGCAGAGCACCAACGGGCGACGCTCTTTCAGCACCACATCTGCCGCACGGGTCAGTAAGCCATCAGTATAGCTATGGACAATGCCGGAAAGGGTTTTGATTGAACAGGGTAAAATCACCATCCCCAGCGTCTGGAAAGAACCGGAAGAGATGCTGGCGGAAATATCGCGCGCATCGTGCGTGACATCAGCTAATGCCTGCACTTCGCGCAGGGAAAAATCCGTTTCGAGGGATAAGGTCTGGCGCGCCGCCTGGCTCATCACCAGATGCGTTTCGATATCTGTGACATCGCGCAGAACCTGTAATAAGCGCACGCCATAAATCGCGCCGCTGGCACCGCTGATGCCTACAATGAGTCGTTTCATAAATAGTTGCCCTGTCAGACTTGCAGGCAGACTTTGCAGTATTTCGGCGGGAGTTGCAAGTCAGGGTGCCAGACCGGCACCCTCAGCGAAGGCATCATCCTTCGTTATGCATTTCGAGATTTTCCACTTCGTTCTGACGTTGCACTGCTTTGGCGTCATCATTACGTAACGTATCGAGGAAATCGAGGTAGCCCTGATCAACATCTTTGGTGACGTAGACGCCGTTGAACACCGAGCATTCAAACTGCTGGATATCCGGATTTTCAGCGCGAACGGCGTCGATCAGATCGTTCAGATCCTGGAAAATCAACCCGTCAGCACCGATGATCTGGCGAATTTCATCAACTTCGCGACCGTGAGCGATCAGTTCCGTGGCGCTCGGCATATCAATACCATAAACGTTCGGGAAGCGAATTTCCGGTGCCGCAGAAGCGAGGTACACTTTCTTCGCTCCGGCTTCGCGTGCCATCTCGATAATCTGCTCAGAAGTGGTGCCACGGACGATGGAGTCGTCGACCAGCAGGACGTTTTTATCGCGGAACTCGGCGCGGTTGGCGTTCAGTTTACGGCGCACGGACTTACGACGCAGCTGCTGGCCCGGCATGATGAAGGTGCGGCCAACATAGCGGTTTTTAACGAAGCCCTGGCGGTACGGCTTGCCCAGAATACGAGCAATTTCCAGCGCGATATCACACGAGGTTTCCGGGATCGGGATCACCACGTCGATATCCAGATCTTCCCATTCGCGGGCAATTTTCTCACCCAGTTTCGTGCCCATATTCACACGCGCGCTGTAAACGGAAATTTTGTCGATAAACGAGTCCGGGCGGGCAAAGTATACATACTCAAACAGGCACGGATTGCTGACCGGATTGTCAGCACATTGACGGGTAAACAACTGCCCTTCTTCAGTGATGTAAATCGCTTCGCCCGGCGCGACGTCACGCAGGAAATCAAAGCCCAGCGTATCGAGCGCTACGCTTTCGGAAGCGACCATATATTCTGTACGGTTCTCGTCAATATCACGTTTTCCCAGTACCAGCGGACGAATCCCGTTTGGATCGCGGAAAGCAACCATACCGTGGCCGATAATCATCGCCACACAGGCATATGCGCCGCGGATTAAGCGGTTTGTGGCAGCAATGGCAGCGAAAATATTGTCGGCTTCCAGCGGGTAGTGGCGGAAGTTGTCCAGCTCGCTAGCGAAGATATTAAGCAGAATTTCCGAGTCGGAAGTGGTGTTGATGTGGCGGCGTTTTTCTTCAAACAGTTTTTTACGCAACTCGTGAGCGTTGGTCAGATTGCCGTTGTGGGCAAGCGTAATGCCATACGGGGAGTTAACGTAAAACGGCTGCGCTTCAGAGGCGCTGGAGCTGCCAGCCGTAGGGTAACGCACATGACCAATGCCCATATTGCCCTGCAAACGCTGCATATGGCGAGCTTCAAATACATCGCTCACCAGCCCGTTCGCTTTACGCAAACGGAAGCAGTTATTGGCATCTATGGTGATGATGCCGGCGGCATCCTGACCGCGATGCTGAAGCACCGTTAAGGCATCATAAATCGACTGGTTAACCGGCATAACACCGGCGATACCGACAATACCGCACATACGTCTTTTTCCTCGTTAAGCCACATCTCAGAGCACTTACGCTCCGGGCAAGAAACTTGACGAGCTTTGCAGATAATCAAAAAACCATCTGATGATAAAACTGAACTGCGGGATCAGCTGTGATTTGCTCCAGTCTTCGCTTTTCGACACCCCGGTAAAGGAGTCGAGAAAGAAGAGAATGGCGGCAACAATCAACACACCGCGCAACGCACCGAAACAGACGCCCAGCACCCGATCGGTGCCTGACAACCCCGTTTTCTCCACCAACTGGCCTATCACGAAGTTCACGATTGCACCAACGATCAGGGTAGCGATAAACAGTACCGCGATGGCAATTCCATTTCGAACCAGTTCGTCTTCAAAGCCCGTAAACCAGACTGACAGGTAAGTGTAGTAATGACTGGCAACAAAGAAAGCACAACCCCATGTCACCAGCGATAACGCTTCACGAACAAAGCCGCGGATCAGGCTAACCAGAGAGGAAAAAGCAATCACCGCGATTATGGCGTAATCAATCCAGACCATATGTGTCCCACGATTTTACGCCCTGTCATCCTGTTCGGGGCGCATTCTAACAGAAAAAGGAAACGTTTGCGTAGGGATTTCCTTCCCACGCATCAATAAAAATGGGCGCTGAAAAAATATTCAACGCCATCGACTTTTTATGCCTTTGCGGCATCGTGCAATGCGTGTCGGATGCGGCGTAAACGCCTTATCCGACCTACGGTTCTAACACTGCCCAGGCCTGATAAGACGCGCCAGCGTCGCATCAGGCAAGACTGTATTAATTCGGCGTATAGCCCATTACCACGCCACTTAAGCCAGAAAGTTGCTTCAACTCACCCAGCGAACCTTTCAGCTTATCTTTCGAGGCATCCGGCCCAACCAGAATACGGGTAATTTTACCCTGCACTGGCGTGGATGGCGACGTATAAACCCGATAACCGGCACCGCGCAGCTTACCGACAATCTCATTCACTTTATCGGCATTTTTCAGCGCACCCAGTTGCACAACATAGGCTTTACCCGTTGGCGCTGCTTTTTCTTCCACGACCGGCTTCGGTTCTGGCTTCGGCGCAGGTGGTGCTTCAACCTTCGGTTTAGGCGGCTCCACCGGTTTCGGCTTCGGTGGGGCGACCGGTGCAGGTTCCGGTTCAAACTCGGTGTTATTGGCTGCAATAGTGGCCGGATCGAGCGACGGTGCTGCGGCATCACCTGCCCGCACCTCTTCCGCTGCGCCTTCCGGCGGCTGCGTCGGCAACGCCTGGGTGGCGGCTGGCATCATATCAGGCTCATCGCGATCGCCCGCTTTTGGAACCAGCGGGATAGCCGCAAACTCATCCTGATAATGTTTTTTCTGCCCGTCCAGCAGCCCTGGAAGTACAATCACCCCCAGCGCCACCAGCACGATCGTGCCCACTAACCGATTCTGAAACTTACTTGCCACCGCTTCTCCTCGCGTCAATCACTTCCATGACATGTGCGACCGTGTGGAAAGAACCACACACCAGCACGGTGTCTTCCGCTTTAGCGTCCGCCATTGCGGCATCCCATGCCTGCGCAACGCTATCAAATGATTTGCCGTTACCCAAATGCTCAAGCAGTTGTTCTGCCGTGGCACCGCGCGGCCCTTCCAGTGGCGCACAATACCAGTCATCAACCACGCTTTTCAACCAGGCCAGAGTTCCGGCAATATCTTTATCATGTAGCATACCGATAACCGCCAGCACGCGCCCGTTTTTCGGTAGCGCTTTCATACGCCCGGTGAGATATTCCGCCGCATGTGGATTATGCGCGACATCAAAAATAACGCGTGGCGACTCGCTCACAATCTGGAAACGTCCCGGCAAAATTGCGCTGGCAATCCCGTCGCGAATGGCATTTTCACTGACTTCCAGCCCGCTGGCATGCAGTGCCGCCAGCGCTGTTGCGGCATTCGGTTGCGGGACAAGCGGCAACGGCAGATTTTCCAGCGTGCCGTGAGCATCGCTAAACGCCCAGTCATGATCGGTGACGGAATAGTTCCACTCAACGCCCCGACGTTGTAACAGTGCACCTTTTTCCTGCGCCACATCAGCAATGGTAGAAGGCATTTCCGGCTCACCGACAATTGCCGGTTTTGCGCTGCGAAAGATGCCTGCTTTCTCGCGACCAATACTTTCGCGATCTGGCCCCAGCCAGTCGGTATGATCCAGCGCAATACTGGTTACTACCGCGACATCGGCATCGACAATATTGGTTGCGTCCAGACGACCGCCCAGCCCTACTTCCAGAATCACCACGTCAAGTTGTGCCTGTTTGAACAGCCACAACGCCGACAGCGTACCGTACTCGAAATAGGTCAGGGAAATATCACCGCGTGCCGATTCAATCTCCGCAAAAGAGGCGGTGTGGGCCGATTCCGGCAATTCCTGACCCTGCACACGTACGCGCTCGGTATAACGCACCAGATGCGGCGAACTGTAGACGCCCACTTTGTACCCTGCCGCCATCAGAATCGACTCCAGCGTACGGCAGGTGGTGCCTTTGCCATTCGTACCCGCAACGGTAAACACAAATGGCGCTGGTTTCAGAACGCCAAGACGAGCCGCGACCTGGCTCACGCGCTCAAGGCCGAGATCGATAGTTTTACTGTGCAGGTTTTCCAGATAAGAAAGCCACGAAGCCAGAGGCGACGCGGCTTGAGGAGTGCGTTTGATAATCATGGTATCCGCTGATTCGTTACGGTGAGAATAGCAAAAGGGCAGAGCCAGTGGCCCTGCCCTTATCAGTTATCAGGCCTCAGGTTCCTGATCCGGTACCGGGGGTACCACTACGCCTTCACGCGGCGCTTCAGGATTCGGCGCTGGCAGATTCATCAACTTCGCCAGAATGCTCGCCAGTTTCAGGCGCATTTCCGGACGACGGACGATCATGTCGATCGCGCCTTTCTCGATCAGGAATTCACTGCGCTGGAATCCTAGCGGCAGTTTTTCGCGAACGGTCTGTTCGATAACACGCGGACCGGCAAAGCCAATTAACGCTTTCGGTTCAGCGATGTTGAGATCGCCCAGCATGGCGAAACTTGCAGAAACACCGCCCATCGTCGGGTCGGTCAGCACGGAGATGTACGGCAAGCCGCGCTCCTGCATTTTTGCCAGTGCCGCAGAGGTTTTCGCCATCTGCATCAGCGACATCAGTGCTTCCTGCATACGTGCGCCACCAGAGGCGGAGAAGCAGATCAGCGGGCAGTTATCTTCCAGCGCCTGCTCAACGGCACGCACGAAACGTGCACCCACAACAGACCCCATTGAACCGCCCATAAAGGCGAACTCGAATGCCGCAGCGACAACCGGCATTCCATACAGAGTGCCTTTCATCACCACCAGCGCATCTTTTTCGCCGGTTTCTTTCTGCGCAGAAGCCAGACGGTCTTTATACTTCTTGGAGTCACGAAACTTCAGCACATCTTTCGGCTCAAGCTCGCTACCCAGCTCCACAAGGCTTCCTTCATCTAACAGGCTATGCAGGCGATTACGCGCTGTCATACGCATGTGATGGTCACACTTCGGACAGACCTCAAGATTACGTTCCAGCTCAGCGCGGTATAAAACCTGACCGCAGCTATCACACTTAGTCCACACCCCTTCAGGAATGCTCGCCTTGCGGGTGGGAGTAATGTTGCTTTTAATTCGTTCAATCCAGCTCATTAGGGACCTTTCTGTCTGAACCTGGTTCGATGCCAGTTTTATCTTTGGGGACGCATAATGCCATTTTTGCCCCCAACAGACCATGAATGTTGCACATTAAAACATAACAGCCCGAAACTTTGGATAAAAAAGTGGTCGAACCGCGGAGTTACTTTTTATTTTGCGGCGCGTGCCGCAGCGCGTTTGTGACGAATAAATTCGAAAACCCCAGGCAATATTGAAACAAAAATAATGCCAACAATCATCAGCTTAAGGTTGCTCTGAATGAAGGGGAGCGTGCCGAAGAAATAACCCGCGTAGGTAAAAATCAGTACCCACAACAGTGCGCCGATCACGTTATAAGCGGCGAAATGACGGTACGACATGTGGCCCATTCCCGCAACAAACGGCGCGAACGTTCTGACGATCGGTACAAAACGGGCGAGAATAATCGTTTTGCCGCCATGTCTCTCGTAAAACTGATGAGTCTTATCAAGATAACTGCAACGAAAGATTTTCGAATCCGGGTTACTGAACAGTTTGTCACCAAATAACCGTCCAATGGTATAGTTCACTGCATCACCGACAATAGCGGCAATCAACATAAGCACCACCATCATATGGACATTGAGATCGTTAGTTTCCAGCGACGCCAATGCACCAGCAACAAACAGCAGCGAATCACCAGGCAGGAATGGCGTTACCACCAGCCCCGTTTCGCAGAACAGAATCAAAAACAGAATGGCATAAACCCAGACGCCGTACTCCGCGACCAGCTCTGCCAGATGCACGTCAATGTGCAGGATAAAATCGATGAGGAAATAAATCAGGTCCATATTTGCCTATGCCTTGTACTCGTCATCTTTCAGGCTGTAACTACGTTGGCTACAGCCTGAAATGTTCCGAGCATTATTCTCGTTAGTCCGCCAGAAATAGCGGGCCCATTGGCGGTTTTGGGAGATCATACCGGTCAGGGTAATCCACCGCGACCAGATACAGCCCTTCCGCTTTTGCCGTTGCTGCCGCCAGCGTTCTGTCCTTTGCCGCCAGCAACTCTGCTATCCAGCTCTCCGGCTGGTTGTGGGCACCGACTTCCATCAGGCTGCCGACAATATTCCTGACCATATGATGTACAAAGGCATTCGCTTTGATATCTACCACCACATAAGGACCGTGACGCGTGACATTAATATGCATAACGTTGCGCCACGGGGTTCGGGACTGGCACTGCACCGCACGGAACGAGGTGAAATCATTCTCGCCCAGCAAGCATTGCGCAGCCCGATGCATCCGTTCAGCGTCCAGCGGTTCGTAAAAATGGGTTACCCCTTTACTCAGTACCGCCGGGCGCAGCCGATGATTGTAGATGATGTAGCGATAACGGCGAGCCGTGGCGCTAAATCGGGCATGAAAATCATCAGGTACAGCTTTAACCCAACGCACGGCGATGTCACCAGGTAAATTCGCATTTACGCCCAAGGTCCACGCCGCGTCTTTGCGCGGCACGGTTGTTTCGAAATGCACCACCTGCCCGGTACCGTGTACCCCTGCGTCAGTACGCCCGGCGCAGAAGACGGTGATGGGTTCGTTCGCCACCTGGGAGAGCGCCTTTTCCAGCTTCTCCTGCACACTGCGGACTTCATTCTGTCGTTGCCAGCCGTAATACTTACTGCCGTCGTACTCAATGCCCAGCGCAATTTTATAAACTGGCAGTTGTTGCTGGTCGGACATTAGTACAGATACTCCTGCACCAGTTTCTCGGCGATTTTTACTGCCATCAGCGCGCCGCCAAAGCGAACGTTATCGGCCACCGACCAGAACTGGACTTGCTCCGGCATACCGTAGTCATTACGCACGCAGCCAACAGAAAGATGCGGCGTACCCGAAGCATCCCCTACCTGAGTCGGGAATTCGTTCTCTTCAGAGAGCACAATATCTTCGCCCTGAGCAAACGCATCACGCGCTTCTTCTGCCGCCAGCGGACGCAGTGCTTCAAAGTTGACCATCTGGGCATGACCGTAGAATACCGGTGCCTGGACGACGCTTGCCGAAATCATCAGCCCTTCGTCCTGCAGGATTTTGCGTACTTCGTCAACGATACGACGTTCTTCACGCACGCTACCTTCGCTATCCGGCAACAACGGCAGCATATTGAACGCCAGTTGACGACCGAAGAAATCTTCTTCGTCAATCGGAATGCCGTTGAGCAATTTCGCACTCTGCCCCGCTAACGCATCGACCGCTTTTTTGCCCTGGGCGGAGGCTGAAATCAGGCTGGTAACACTGATACGCGACAAACCGCCCTGATCGATTAACGGTTTCAGTGCCGCCAGCAGCTGGCTGGTCAGACTGTCTGGTACGGCGATGACATTCCGGTTGCGGTAATCGGTCAGTACAAACGGGTTTACTTCCGGCACCACCAGCGGTACGTCGGGTTCGAGAGCAAACAGTCCGCTGCTGTCGATCACCAGGCAACCTGAGTTGGTCGCTTCTTCAACCCAGGCAGCGGTAGCTTCTTTGCCTGCGACAAAAAATGCCAGCTGCGCCTGCGTCCAGTCGAATTCAGCGGCATCCTGCACGGTGATTGTTTTACCACCAAAGCGCAGTTGTTCGCCTGCGCTTTCGTTACGTGCCAGTGCATAAATTTCCCCAACCGGGAACTGACGTTCAGCCAGCGTTTCAAGCAGGGCTTCGCCCACAGCGCCAGTTGCGCCCAGGACGGCAATGTTCCAGCCTTCAGACATGGTGGTTTACTCCAGAAATAGCAAAGCTCCCTGCCAATGTTACAGCAGAGAGCATGAAGAAGAGATTAACGTGCCGGATGATGAACGGCGTTAAAACCCAGTTTACACAGCAATGATGCCGCACTGGCGTCATCACAAATTACATACAGAGATGACCATTCACGGCGCTCAAGATAGTTTTTGCGCAGTTTATCGAACTCACCCGGTATCCCGGCGACTTTACGCAGCGGTGCGTCATCGCGGCGCACATCATACACCAAATGCACCAGCCTTTTCAGCGTCGGTTGATCGAGCGGGCCATGCAGCGTAATGCGACCAAACTCTGGCGCGGGCAGTAATGTATCCAGCGCAACGTGCTGTTCATGCCCAATAAACTTGCTATAGGCTTCAAACACTTGCGTAGTACCGCGTGCTTTACCTTCCAGGGTATAACCTGCGATATGCGGCGTGCCGATATCCACTTTTGTCAGCAACTCCACGTTAAGTTCCGGTTCGCCTTCCCAGACATCCAGCACTACGCTTAACTTCTGGCCTTCATTCAGGCAGGTCAGCAACGCAGTATTATCGACGACTGCGCCACGGCAGGCGTTAATCAGAATCGCTCCCGGCTTCAGGCTACGGATCAGTTTTTCATCCGCCAGATGCAGCGTTTTGTACGGCCCATCTTTGAAGAGTGGCGTATGGAAAGTCAGAATATCCGCATGCTGAACTAATTCATCCAGCGAGCGGAAATCACCCTCATCCCCACGGTCAGCGCGAGGCGGATCGCAAAGCAATGTTTTAATCCCTAACGCTTCCAGTCGCGCCTGCAATCGACGTCCAACGTTACCAACGCCCACGATCCCCACCGTACGGTCGTGCAGTGAAAATCCATCGCGTTCGGCAAGCATCAGTAGTGAGGAGAAAACATATTCCACCACCGCAATCGCATTACAGCCAGGTGCAGCGGAAAAACCAATTCCCGCCTGCTTCAACCATGCTTCATCGACATGGTCGGTCCCCGCAGTGGCAGTGCCAACAAATTTAATGGGTTTTCCTGCCAGCAAAGATTCATTCACTTTCGTGACCGAACGCACCATCAGCGCATCCGCGTCTGCCAGTTGAGCGACGGGGATTGGACGCCCGGGAACCGCGGTCACCTCACCCAAACGGCTAAATAAGTCGCGGGCATAAGGCATATTTTCATCAACAAGGATTTTCACGTTTGTGTTACCTGTATGAGACGAGAGTTAACCGGACAAGTGTGCCATAATCTCGCGGCCAGGCATACTTGCGAAGATTTCAGGTATAAGGATACGTAATGATACAACCTATTTCCGGCCCTCCTCCTGGGCAACCACCAGGTCAGGGAGATAACCTGCCGTCTGGCGCGGGCAATCAGCCTTTATCCAGTCAGCAACGTACTTCGCTGGAAAGCTTAATGACGAAAGTGACCTCACTGACGCAACAGCAAAGAGCAGAACTGTGGGCGGGTATCAGGCACGATATTGGTCTGTCGGGAGATTCACCGCTGCTTTCGCGTCACTTCCCTGCCGCTGAGCATAATCTGGCGCAACGTCTGCTGGCCGCGCAAAAAAGCCATTCTGCCCGCCAGCTTTTAGCGCAATTAGGGGAGTATTTACGTCTGGGGAATAATCGTCAGGCGGTCACGGATTATATCCGTCATAACTTTGGTCAGACGCCGCTGAATCAGCTCTCACCGGAGCAATTAAAAACCATTCTCACCCTGTTGCAGGAAGGGAAGATGGTTATTCCGCAACCGCAGCAGCGCGAGGCGACCGACCGTCCTTTATTACCGGCGGAGCACAATGCGCTAAAACAGCTGGTGACCAAACTTGCGGCGGCAACGGGGGAACCCAGCAAACAGATCTGGCAATCGATGCTGGAACTTTCCGGGGTGAAAGATGGCGAGTTAATTCCAGCGAAACTGTTTAACCATCTGGTGACCTGGCTACAGGCGCGTCAGACGCTAAGCCAGCAAAATACGCCGACGCTGGAATCACTACAGATGGCGCTAAAACAACCTTTAGATGCCAGTGAACTGGCGGCGTTATCGGCATATATCCAGCAAAAATATGGCCTTTCTGCGCAATCATCGCTTTCTTCTGCCCAGGCCGAGGATATTCTTAATCAGCTTTATCAACGGCGGGTTAAAGGGATTGATCCGCGTGATATGCAACCGCTGCTTAATCCTTTTCCACCGATGATGGACACGTTGCAAAATATGGCAACGCGTCCCGCGCTGTGGATACTGTTAGTCGCGATTATCCTGATGCTGGTCTGGCTGGTTCGTTAACCCCGACGAAATGACAGTATCGTGACAATAATACCCAGCACCGCAGAGATCGCCCCGGCAAGAAATACCGAAGAGTAACCAAACGTGGTCGCCAGCATTCCCGCCAGCGGCCCGGAGACGCCGAGGGCGATATCCTGAAACGCGGCGTAACCGCCCAGTGCGGTGCCGCGAACTTGTGAGGGGACGCGTTTAACCACCTCCACGCCCAGCGCAGGAAAGATAAGCGAACATCCGGCTCCGGTTAACGCCGCGCCCGCTAATGCGACCCATGCACCTGGGGCTTGCCAGAGCAGCAACAAGCCCACCGTTTCTACAAGCAGAGAGACAATCGCCACTTTCACGCCGCCAAAACGGTCCGGCATCCAGCCAAACATGACGCGCATCACGACAAATGCGCCGCCAAACGCGGTAAGAGTAAAGCCCGCCATCGCCCATCCTTTGCTGGCAAAGTAGAGCGAAACGAAAGTCCCGATAACCGCAAAACCAACGCCTTGTAGTGCCAGCCCTAACCCTGGTTTCCAGATAAGCCCGACAACGCTCCACAGCGATGGACGTTCTCCCGCCAGGGCCGGTACTTTGCGCACTGTGCCGTTACAGGCCCACGCCAGTAAGGGTAATACCATTGTGGTGATCGCCAGTGCGGCAAAACCGTAATGGCTATGAATCAACAGGCCAAGCGGCGCACCAACAGCGAGGGCACCGTAAATCGCCATTCCGTTCCATGACATCACTTTGCCAGAGTGTTTTGCCCCTACGATGCCTAATCCCCAGGTCAGAGCGCCTGTCAGTAACTGGCTTTCACCAAAGCCAAGAATCAAACGCCCGACGACCAACAGGGCAAATTTCAACGGTGCGGAGACAGGCAAAATCGCCGCCAGCAGCAACGCGCCGCCAGCCAGACCACAAGCTAACATCCCCTGAAGCGCCGAACGTTTTGCACCATATTGATCGGCCAGTCGCCCGGCATAGCCACGCGTCAGCACCGTAGCCAGAAACTGAATCCCGACGGCAATCCCGACCATGGTATTGCCATAGCCCAGATCATGATGAACAAACAGCGGGATAACCGGCAACGGCAGCCCTACGGTCATGTAGGTGAGAAAAACCGCAAAAGCGATGCGGAAGAGCGAAAAATTGGCAGAAGATCGTGTTTCGGTTTGGCTTACAGCAGTCATGCATTACTCCAGAATGCAGCGCAAGGCGAGGAGTATCCCCGTCTCATCTCTCTGGTTTCAGGGTTACAGTGCGTTGGCAGGATTTAACGCGTACGTCTTTTCAGAAGGAAATCGACAAAGCGGGAAGTTTGCCTGGAACTGGCGGCGATTGTCAATGATGTGAAAAAGGGAACCATCAGGTTCCCTTTTGCGTTAGTGCCGGAGGCCGCATTGGCGCGTAACGTCGGATGCGACGCTGGCGCGTCTTATCCGACCTACTCCGACTACTCCGACCTACTGCGAATTAATCTTTCAGCTTGCGCATTACCAGCGTGGCGTTGGTGCCGCCGAAGCCGAAGCTGTTAGACATAACGGTGGTCAGTTCGCGATCGGTCGTTTCGGTCACGATGTTCAGACCTGCCGCCTGCTCGTCCAGCTCTTCAATGTTGATGCTCGGGGCGATAAAGCCGTGTTCCAGCATCAGCAGAGAGTAGATAGCTTCCTGTACGCCAGCAGCGCCCAGAGAGTGACCGGTCATGGCTTTGGTTGCAGAAATCGCCGGGCTCTTATCGCCGAACACTTCACGGATAGCTGCCAGTTCTTTCACGTCGCCAACCGGAGTCGAAGTACCATGAGAGTTCAGGTAATCGATTGGGGTATCAACGCCGTGCATCGCCATCTTCATGCAGCGTACTGCGCCTTCGCCAGACGGAGCAACCATGTCTGCACCATCAGAGGTTGCGCCGTAGCCAACGATTTCAGCATAGATGTGAGCACCACGCGCCAGCGCGTGTTCCAGCTCTTCAACCACTACCATACCGCCGCCGCCAGCGATAACGAAACCGTCACGGCGAGCGTCGTAAGTACGGGAGGCTTTTTCCGGGGTGTCGTTGTATTTAGTAGACAGCGCACCCATCGCGTCGAATTCGCAGGCCATTTCCCAGCACAGCTCTTCGCCGCCGCCAGCAAACACGATGTCCTGTTTGCCCAGTTGGATCTGCTCTACTGCGTTACCGATACAGTGTGCGGAAGTCGCACACGCGGAGCTGATGGAGTAGTTAACGCCATGAATTTTAAACGGCGTGGCGAGGCAGGCAGAAACGCCGGATGCCATCGCTTTGGTGACCACATACGGGCCAACCGCTTTCAGGCCGCGCGGGCCGCGCATTGCGTCAGCGCCGAATACCTGGAAACGCGGGGAACCGCCGCCAGAACCTGCAATCAGGCCAACGCGCGGGTTATTCTGGTAAGCTTCCGGAGAAAGGCCCGCATCTGCGATTGCCTGCTCCATAGAAAGGAATGCATAAATGGATGCGTCGCTCATAAAGCGCACAACTTTGCGGTCAATGAGGCCAGTGGTATCCAGTTTTACGTTGCCCCAGACGTGGCTACGCATGCCGGAATCCTTCAGCTCCTGAGAGAAAGTGATCCCTGAACGTCCTTCACGCAGAGATGCCAGGACTTCCTGCTGGTTATTACCGATGCTGGAAACAATGCCCAGGCCAGTAATCACTGCACGTTTCATTCAATACCTCTGTAAGTCGCACATAGAGTAAGTTTCGAATGCACAATAGCGTACACTTGTACGCCGAACAAGTCCGATCAGCCATTTAATAGAGAAATTTGCGCAGCCTTACACACATCGCTAAGATCGAGCCACCGCCTGTAAGACGAGTAACTTACGTGAAACACTACTCCATACAACCTGCCAACCTCGAATTTAATGCTGAGGGTACACCTGTTTCCCGAGATTTTGACGATGTCTATTTTTCCAACGATAACGGGCTGGAAGAGACGCGTTATGTTTTTCTGGGAGGCAACCAATTAGAGGTACGCTTTCCTGAGCATCCACATCCTCTGTTTGTGGTAGCAGAGAGCGGCTTCGGCACCGGATTAAACTTCCTGACGCTATGGCAGGCATTTGATCAGTTTCGCGAAGCGCATCCGCAAGCGCAATTACAACGCTTACATTTCATTAGTTTTGAGAAATTTCCCCTCACCCGTGCGGATTTAGCCTTAGCGCATCAACACTGGCCGGAACTGGCTCCGTGGGCAGAACAACTTCAGGCGCAGTGGCCAATGCCCTTGCCCGGTTGCCATCGTTTATTGCTCGATGAAGGCCGCGTGACGCTGGATTTATGGTTTGGCGATATTAACGAACTGACCAGCCAACTGGACGATTCGCTAAATCAAAAAGTAGATGCCTGGTTTCTGGACGGCTTTGCGCCAGCGAAAAACCCGGATATGTGGACGCAAAATCTGTTTAACGCCATGGCAAGGTTGGCGCGTCCGGGCGGCACGCTGGCGACATTTACGTCTGCCGGTTTTGTCCGCCGCGGTTTGCAGGACGCCGGATTCACGATGCAAAAACGTAAGGGCTTTGGGCGCAAACGGGAAATGCTTTGCGGGGTGATGGAACAGACATTACCGCTCCCCTGCTCCGCGCCGTGGTTTAACCGCACGGGCAGCAGCAAACGGGAAGCGGCGATTATCGGCGGTGGTATTGCCTGCGCGTTGTTGTCGCTGGCGCTATTACGGCGCGGCTGGCAGGTAACGCTTTATTGCGCGGATGAGGCCCCCGCACTGGGTGCTTCCGGCAATCGCCAGGGGGCGCTGTATCCGTTATTAAGCAAACACGATGAGGCGCTAAACCGCTTTTTCTCTAATGCGTTTACTTTTGCTCGTCGGTTTTACGACCAATTACCCGTTAAATTTGATCATGACTGGTGCGGCGTCACGCAGTTAGGCTGGGATGAGAAAAGCCAGCATAAAATCGCACAGATGTTGTCAATGGATTTACCCGCAGAACTGGCTGTAGCCGTTGAGGCAAATGCGGTTGAACAAATTACGGGCGTTGCGACAAATTGCAGCGGCATTACTTATCCGCAAGGTGGTTGGCTGTGCCCAGCAGAACTGACCCGTAATGTGCTGGAACTGGCGCAACAGCAGGGTTTGCAGATTTATTATCAATATCAGTTACAGAATTTATCCCGTAAGGATGACTGTTGGTTGTTGAATTTTGCAGGAGATCAGCAAGCAACACACAGCGTAGTGGTACTGGCGAACGGGCATCAAATCAGCCGATTCAGCCAAACGTCGACTCTCCCGGTGTATTCGGTTGCCGGGCAGGTCAGCCATATTCCGACAACGCCGGAATTGGCAGAGCTGAAGCAGGTGCTGTGCTATGACGGTTATCTCACGCCACAAAATCCGGCGAATCAACATCATTGTATTGGTGCCAGTTATCATCGCGGCAGCGAAGATACGGCGTACAGTGAGGACGATCAGCAGCAGAATCGCCAGCGGTTGATTGATTGTTTCCCGCAGGCACAGTGGGCAAAAGAGGTTGATGTCAGTGATAAAGAGGCGCGCTGCGGTGTGCGTTGTGCCACCCGCGATCATCTGCCAATGGTAGGCAATGTTCCCGATTATGAGGCAACACTCGTGGAATATGCGTCGTTGGCGGAGCAGAAAGATGAGGCGGTAAGCGCGCCGGTTTTTGACGATCTCTTTATGTTTGCGGCTTTAGGTTCTCGCGGTTTGTGTTCTGCCCCGCTGTGTGCCGAGATTCTGGCGGCGCAGATGAGCGACGAACCGATTCCGATGGATGCCAGTACGCTGGCGGCGTTAAACCCGAATCGGTTATGGGTGCGGAAATTGTTGAAGGGTAAAGCGGTTAAGGCGGGGTAATCTGCTCTCGCAGTGTTTGCCGGATGCGGCGTGAACGCCTTATCCGACCTACGTGTGACGTGTAGGCCTGATAAGACGCGATAAGCGTCGCATCAGGCATGGTGCTCCAGACGCCGCAACTTACTGCTGTGACGCCTGCTGAAACAGGTTTTCCCACATATCGGTCACCAGCGCCTGGTCACGCGGCGACAATTCACCGGCACCAATGGCTTTTTCCAGACTCTGGCTAACGGTCGTATGCACCGCCTGAGCGGAGTGGTCATCACCACTTTCCAGTTCTGCGATGGCTAATGTCAGGTGGCCACGCAAATACCCACTGGCAAACAACTCATCATCACTGGCATGGTCAATCATGCCGTCGATTAATGCCAGAATGCGTGATTCAAACTCCGCGATCATCTTCTTTCCTCATTGTAAAACGTGGCACCGGCTTCAGTTGAGCGCTTCCGGCCACGGGAACTGTTCCGCCGTAAGTTCCGGCGTGTGATAATAATTTTGTAGTGCTTTAATGAAGCGTGCCGGACGCTCGGGAATGCCATTTGTCAGATAATCCATCACCTGCGCATGTACCCGCCGTTGAAACACCACACGATCCGGTTCGAAGTCGCCTTCCAGATTGTCGCAACTGACGTTAAACGGATATCCCGCCGCCACACAGAACAACCAGTCGAGTGCCTGAGGCTTCACTTCAACATCTTCAAACTGGCTTTGCGTTTGGGCATCACGCCCATCCGGGCAATACCAGTAGCCGAAATCAACCAGCTCACGGCGCGCTTTTCCGGCAATACACCAGTGCGAAATCTCATGAATTGCGCTGGCATAAAAGCCGTGGGCAAAGACAATTCGGTTATACGGTACTTCCGCATCAGCAGGAAGATAGATCGGTTCGTCGTCGCCTTTAATCAGACGGGTATTAAATTCATCGGCAAAGCAGCTATTAAAAATTTCAATCAACTGCTCATAGTGGTGTGTACTGTTCATTAGTTCATCCCCAACCAGTGGAGGATCTCCTGTCCGTGGCTATCGTAAAGTAATTTGGCACTCATCACCGCCGAGACGATAACGATCATCGGGCGGATCAGTTTTTGTCCTTTGCTCAGCACCAGTCTTGAACCCATGCGCGCGCCGAGGAACTGCCCCACCAGCATGACAAAGCCCGTCGCCCAAATCACTTTGCCGCCGAGAATAAACAGCAGCAGACCGCCAATGTTTGACGTTGCGTTGAGTAATTTGGCGTGAGCCGTGGCTTTGGCGAGGTTGAATCCGCACAGCGTAACGAAGGCCAGCGCGTAAAACGATCCGGCAGCCGGGCCAAAGAATCCGTCATAAAAACCGACGCAGCCACCGGCAATTAACGCGAAGGGTAAACCGTACATCCGGCGCTGGCGATCTTCTTCACCCAGCTTTGGCATCAGCAAGAAATAGAGGCCGATACAAATTACCAGAATGGGCAAAATCTGCCGTAAGACATCAGCCTGAACGTATTGCACCAGCAGTGCGCCGCTCATTGAGCCGACAAAGGTCATGGCGATATTGAGTTTCTGATCGCTTAAACTAACCACTTTGCGGCGAATAAAGTAGATAGTGGCGGAAATAGAGCCGCCGCAGGCTTGCAGTTTATTGGTTGCCAGCGCGTTAGCGGGAGACATTCCCGCAGCCATCAATGCCGGAATGGTGAGTAACCCACCGCCACCGGCAATCGAGTCGATAAATCCCGCCAGCATGGCGACAAAAAAGAGAACTCCCAGCAACAGCGGGGAAACCATAAACAGGCTATTAAACGTTTCCATTAGATCACGTGCTCATCCAGTAGCGCCTGGCAGGAAGGCGGCAACGGAGGCGGTGTCTTCTTCTCAGGCTTTGTTGTTCCTGGTTTTGGAGGTGCAAACCAGCTTTGCAGTTCTGCCCCGCAACCATCGCCTGGTGGCGGTAAAGGTTGATCTTCACACTCCAGACTATCGGCAGGGCAACGTAATCGTACATGCATATGCGCGCGATGCTGGAACCAAGGTCGCACTTTGCGCAACCAGTCGCGATCGGTGCCCGCATCAAGGCAAAGTTGTTGTTTAATCGCCGGATTAACAAAAATGCGCGTGACGTCTTTGTCCTGGGCGGCGAGTTTGATCAAGCTGAAAATTTCTGGCTTCCACAGCGTGGAGACAACGTGTTTACCGTCGCGGGAAACTAAGTCCAGTGCTTGCGGGCGCAAGAGCTGCGCGGAGGTCCAGCGAGTTTTCGGCAGTTGCAGAAAGATATCGACATCCAGTCCGGTCTGGTGGCTGGCATGACCGCCGTTGAAACGCCCACCAGCGGGCATCCCCATATCGCCAATCAGCACCGTACCCATGCCCAGATTGCTCACCTGGCTACTCAGACGCTGGATAAACATCACCAGATCCGGGTGACCGAAATAGCGACGCTGATCGGTACGCATGACCTGATAATGTTCGGACTGTATCGGCAACGTGTCAGCGCCGACAATACAGCCATTAGAAAAACTGCCTATCGATTGTGCGCTACCCGGCACAGGTTGGGTTATTTTTTGCCACGGCGTCGCTGCCAAGCTAGCGCTACTGGCAAGCAGAGCCAGCAGCGCAATCGCGGTTTTGTTCATTTTTTACCAGCGTGGAATATCAGTCTTCACATCGGCATTTTGCGCCCGCTGCCGTAACAGGTGATCCATTAAAACGATCGCCAGCATCGCTTCAGCGATCGGCACTGCACGGATCCCGACACAGGGATCGTGACGGCCTTTGGTGATCATCTCAACTTCTTCGCCAAAGCGGTTAATAGTGCGCCCCGGCACGGTAATGCTGGAGGTCGGTTTCAGCGCCATATGAGCAATGATTTGCTGCCCGCTGCTGATACCGCCGAGAATGCCGCCCGCATGGTTGCTCTGGAAACCGTCTTTGGTGATTTCGTCGCGGTTCTGGCTGCCGCGCAGCGCCACTACGTCAAAGCCGTCGCCAATTTCCACGCCTTTCACCGCGTTGATGCTCATCAGCGCATGGGCGATGTCGGCATCCAGGCGGTCAAATACCGGCTCGCCAAGTCCGGCGGGGACGCCACTGGCAACAACGGTGACTTTCGCGCCGATGGAGTCGCCCTCTTTTTTCAGCGCGCGCATCAGTTCATCTAACGCGTCGATTTTGTCCGGATCCGGGCAGAAGAACGGATTTTGTTCAACCAGCGACCAGTCTTTGATTTCCAGCGGAATGTCGCCCATCTGGGTCAAGCAGCCGCGGATTTCAATACCAAATTTCTCGGCGAGATATTTTTTGGCAATCGCCCCTGCCGCCACGCGCATGGCGGTTTCGCGGGCGGAAGAACGTCCACCGCCGCGATAATCGCGCAGACCGTATTTTTGTTCGTAGGTGTAATCAGCATGGCCTGGGCGGAAAACGTCTTTAATTGCGCTGTAATCCTGAGAGCGCTGGTCAGTGTTTTCGATCAACAAGCCAATGCTGGTGCCAGTAGTAACGCCTTCAAAAACACCGGAGAGAATTTTGACCTGATCCGGCTCGCGGCGCTGGGTGGTATAGCGCGATGTCCCAGGGCGACGACGGTCGAGGTCATGTTGCAGGTCCGCTTCCGTCAGCAGAATGCCTGGCGGAACACCATCGACGATGCAGCCGAGCGCCAGCCCATGCGATTCGCCGAAGGTGGTTACGCGAAAGAGTTGTCCAATTGTGTTTCCAGCCATCACGGCTCCGTTATTGTTGTGTTTGCGTGTTTACTTAATCTTTATAAATCGCGAAATATTCACGGGCCGCCAGCAGCTGCTCTTTGGTGAGCATAAACACACCATCGCCGCCGTTATCAAACTCCAGCCAGGTGAACGGAACATCCGGATATTGTTCCATAAGATGTACCATGCTGTTGCCGACTTCACAAATCAACACGCCATCATCAGCAAGGTAATCTGCCGCGTTTCCAAGAATGCGACGCGTCAGTTTAAGGCCGTCGGTGCCAGATGCCAGGCCCAGTTCCGGCTCGTGACGGTATTCGTTTGGCAGGTCGGACATATCTTCCGCGTCGACATACGGCGGGTTAGTGACAATCAGATCGTACTGCACTTTCGGCAAGTCGCGGAACAGATCGGAACGAATCGGAATGACGTTGTGGATCAGACCGTGTTCTTCGATGTTCTGTTCAGCAACCGCCAGCGCGTCGGGAGAGATATCCACCGCGTCGACTTCTGCATCCGGGAAGGCATAAGCACAAGCAATGGCGATGCAGCCGCTACCGGTACACATATCTAAAATATGCTGCGGTTGTTTGCTGATGAGTCCGGCAAATTTATTGTTGATCAGTTCACCAATCGGCGAGCGCGGCACCAGCACGCGTTCATCGACGTAAAATTCATGACCGCAGAACCAGGCTTTGTTGGTCAGGTAAGCCACCGGAATGCGCTCGTTGACGCGGCGGATCACGCGTTCAACAATACGATGTTTTTCGCTGGAGGTCAGACGCGCGGTGCGCATATCTTCCGGGATATCCAGCGGCAGGTAGAGCGATGGTAACACCAGCTGTACGGCTTCATCCCACGGGTTATCGGTGCCGTGACCGTACCAGATATTTGCCGCGCTGAAGCGGCTCACTGACCAGCGCAACATGTCCTGAATGGTTTGCAGCTCATTTACTGCTTCATCAACGAAAATTTTATCCACGTATTCCTCCAGGGCATGATCGCAATAATTTCGGCGGCTAGTTTGCCATGAAGATGACGATAAATCAGCATTCACGCGCGGTGAGTGAGGAAAAATACGTTTAAAACGATCGATTGTGCTACGAGTCGGGTAAACTGTAGGAAAATTAGAAATAGAGACAGATAAATGAAAAAGAAAACAACACTTAGCGAGGAGGACCAGGCTCTGTTTCGCCAGTTGATGGCGGGGACTCGCAAGATTAAGCAGGACACGATTGTCCACCGACCGCAGCGTAAAAAAATCAGCGAAGTGCCGGTGAAACGCTTGATCCAGGAGCAGGCTGATGCCAGCCATTATTTCTCCGATGAGTTTCAGCCGTTATTAAATACCGAAGGTCCGGTGAAATATGTTCGCCCGGATGTCAGCCATTTCGAGGCGAAGAAACTGCGCCGCGGCGATTATTCACCGGAATTGTTTTTGGATTTACACGGTCTGACGCAGCTGCAGGCCAAGCAGGAACTGGGCGCGTTGATTGCCGCCTGTCGCCACGAACATGTGTTTTGTGCCTGCGTGATGCATGGGCACGGGAAGCATATTTTGAAGCAACAAACACCGCTGTGGCTGGCACAACATCCGCATGTGATGGCATTTCACCAGGCACCGAAAGAGTACGGCGGTGATGCGGCTTTGTTGGTGTTGATTGAAGTGGAAGTGTGGTTGCCGCCGGAGTTGCCCTGAGGAGTTGAGCGTGTTGTGCCAGGAGCGCGGAATGGCAGGGGCGAATGACCCTGCCAGGTGAGAAAAGGTGCGCTAATACATATTCAGTATGTAAGTGAATCGGCAGGTAGAATCTATGGGCTGTCGAGATGTCGTGTCCACGCGTAGCTTCATATCATGCAGTTGCCTGGACGTAATCGGTTGCGGCTCAGGCGTCACCGTCACTTTGGCATTATCACAGCCGGAAGTCGAGAAGGTCATCTGCTGTGCGATAAAACGGCAGTAGACACCACGCTCATCAAAATTATTCCCGTTACACAGTTTGCCATTTTCCATCAGGAAAGTGGGCAGTGTTTGCTCAATAACACCACCTGTTGACTGCAACCTGACGACTTTGTTATGTACAACATAATTTTCATTCCAGGAAACATCATACGGTGCCAGGGGCACCGCCGGACATGAAGAACTCACCTTCGTTGGGCCAATATAGTCAGGAAAATCATCATCATACGTTTTAGCGAAGGGATCTCTACTCTTAACAAACGACGACACAATCCACGGACAACCATGTAAATTCCCATCGTAATAAACAAACATCTTTAATTCATTACATGTCCATCCCGTTTTGGTCTGGCTATCATACTGCTCTAATCCAGGACAGGCTGACATGGATACCCTGCTGTCCGAAATTTTCGACATAGATGGTTGAGTAGAACTATCGCCAGTCCACGAAACTAAATCCGGCTGTGAATTGGGCATGAATGTAGCCTTAAATATAGCGTAATTAACTGAATCTGGCGTCGCTATAATCAGATGAAACTCAAACTCTGTAGACTGGCCCCCTGAATCTCCAGACAACCAGTATCACTTAAATAAGTGATAGTCTTAATACTAGTTTTTAGACTAGTCATTGGAGTACAGATGATTGATGTCTTAGGGCCGGAGAAACGCAGACGGCGTACCACACAGGAAAAGATCGCAATTGTTCAGCAGAGCTTTGAACCGGGGATGACGGTCTCCCTCGTTGCCCGGCAACATGGTGTAGCAGCCAGCCAGTTATTTCTCTGGCGTAAGCAATACCAGGAAGGAAGTCTTACTGCTGTGGCCGCCGGAGAACAGGTTGTTCCTGCCTCTGAACTTGCTGCCGCCATGAAGCAGATTAAAG
>NZ_MECT01000343.1:0-990 GCF_001722145.1 Shigella sp. FC1544 | reverse complement strand
GAGGTTACCGACTGCGGCCTGAGTTTTTTAAGTGACGTAAAATCGTGTTGAGGCTAACGCCCATAATGCGTGCAGTTGCCCGGCATCCAACGCCATTCATGGCCATATCAATAATTTTCTGGTGCGTACCGGGTTGAGAAGCGGTGTAAGTGAACTGCAGTTGCCATGTTTTACGGCAGTGAGAGCAGAGATAGCGCTGATGTCCGGCAGTGCTTTTGCCGTTACGCACCACCCCGTCAGTAGCTGAACAGGAGGGACAGCTGATAGAAACAGAAGCCACTGGAGCACCTCAAAAACACCATCATACACTAAATCAGTAAGTTGGCAGCATCACCCAGTTGTCGTTATCAATCACCGTACCGATATCAATCGCACATCCTTTAGTACTGCATTTATCTACGACATCTTTCATAGGGCACCTCTGTATATTCGCCTCTCTGTCGATTACGACTTAAGAATAATGCGCCGTTAAGGGAAGAACAAACAAGTAATGATCTTATGGATTACCATTTTTTTTGATATTGCTTAAGGTGAAGAGTTCAGAAGGATTTTCCGGGTATTGTCATTTGCATCGTGGAAATAACAATCCCGGAAAAAAATAGCAGTAAGAGATATATTAAAGGTTAATTACTTGATTTATTGTCGGCTTTATACTTCACATCCTGAGTATCTTTACCATATTTATTTTCGCCTTGTGTGCCAACAAACGCACCAAGATCGATAAGCATCATCACCAGAATCAACGTCGGGACAAAACACCCCACCGCCCATTGCCAGACACCCGGTAAAATCGCCCAGTTACCCGCCAGCAGCATCCACGCCACAATCATCAGAAATGCCCATGCGCCGGAACGCCCGCGATCATGCAAGGCAGTATGACTTTCCGTGAGACAGATGCTGGCCAACGTGGGATATTTAACGCGGGTTAACATCGTTGTCAGAGCCGCATGGGTGAGCTGTTGCTACACCCCGGTATTTCCACCACGGAGG
>NZ_MECT01000342.1:0-996 GCF_001722145.1 Shigella sp. FC1544 | reverse complement strand
CGTGACTGGTACCATCGAACTGCCGGAAGGCGTAGAGATGGTAATGCCGGGCGACAACATCAAAATGGTTGTTACCCTGATCCACCCGATCGCGATGGAGGACGGTCTGCGTTTCGCAATCCGTGAAGGCGGCCGTACCGTTGGCGCGGGCGTTGTTGCTAAAGTTCTGGGCTAATTACACGTTAATTAGTTTTGAATTGAAAAGGGCGCTTCGGCGCCCTTTTTGCTGCCCGTAATTTGAGCTCGAAATATTTAGTCGTAATTTTGCTCGCTGAACTATGGCGCAAATAAAACTGTGCTATTGTAATCATAACCATTCTCATTTACACTTTGCGCAGAATTTGAACGGGAGCAATCATGTACGTTTGTTTGTGTAATGGTGTAAGTGACAAAAAAATTCGCCAGGCAGTCCGTCAGTTTCATCCGCAATCTTTCCAACAATTGCGTAAGTTTATTCCTGTGGGAAATCAATGCGGTAAGTGCATTCGCGCCGCGCGCGAAGGATCTGCGTGAGGCTATCGCATATGCCGACAGCGTTCATGACTATGTTAGCCGCGATATGATGATCGAGATCCTTGTTGATGAAGAAGGTCATATCGACTGGCTCGAAACTGAACTGGATCTCATCGGTAAAATTGGCCTACAAAATTACCTGCAATCACAAATTAAAGTTAAAGATTAACGGCCTATCAGCAAACTATCCCAGCCTATAACGAAACCCGCAGCCGCCAGAAATGGCCCAAAAGGCAGTAATGCCAGTCAGTTAAGCAACTGACTGGCTCTTTTTCGGGGCTGTGGGGTATTTCCAGGGCCTCTCCTTTACCACTCTCGGGAAGGCCCTTCCCCTTCTCGTCGGTAATTTCACAAGTTGTCCCATACTTGCAAGATCGCGCATCAGCTCCGGTATACGTCCCGGTGAAGCGCCCTGCAATGTCATCAGCATTCTCATCACCATTCCGCATGATTCTGAGAAACTCAGTTGATTCGGCCAGTAAC
>NZ_MECT01000341.1:0-1012 GCF_001722145.1 Shigella sp. FC1544 | reverse complement strand
GACAGGCTCCGGAAGACGGTTGTTGCGCACGTATTCGGTGAACGCACTATGGCGACGCTGGGGCGTCTTATGAGCTTGCTGTCACCCTTTGACGTGGTGATATGGATGACGGATGGCTGGCCACTGTATGAATCCCGCCTGAAGGGAAAGCTGCACGTAATCAGCAAGCGATATACGCAGCGAATTGAGCGGCATAACCTGAATCTGAGGCAGCACCTGGCACGGCTGGGACGGAAGTCGCTGTCGTTCTCAAAATCGGTGGAGCTGCATGACAAAGTCATCGGGCATTATCTGAACATAAAACACTATCAATAAGTTGGAGTCATTACCAATGCGCTGAAGATCATTTCCTTGTTATTGATATCATGAGTCTTCTCAACTATGTTGTCATTAATGATAGTACGGACGAGTTCTTTGTCTTTATAGTTCGCAGGTAATTCTATTGGTTCTTGGTTGTCGATACCAATAGTAATATGGTCTGTATCATTGGAGCCAATATCAATATAAGTAACTGAGGAATTATTAATATTAAATCTATAAGGATCGTCGTTTACTCGTATGGCGTTTTTTATAAGCTCAAGTAGATGTTTAATACAGGTGCTTATTCCTTCCTTACCATTAAAAAGGTTTTTGAGCTCTTGTACTAATCCATTAACTTCATCATTGTTATTTTCATTAATGGATTCTGGGTAAGTTGCGCTGGTATTGTTGATTGAAATAGATGGTAGCATGATTTTATTCCATTTTGATTGATTTGTTACAAATATATATTACCTAATGAAATAGACTATCAAAAAACGCTCATTTATTTAGAACCTATCTTTAATTTGAGTGTATGACAATAGCCAGGGGGGTGCCCCTATTAAGTTGTCAAGTATGTTATGACCCCTGCGGGGTATAAAAAGTCCCGTCGCGCATCATGGCGAACAGAACGTCGCAGCGTCGTCTCGCCAGGGCGATAAGCGCCTGATTGTGTCGTTTTCCCTGACTCATTTTGCGGGTGTAGTAAGCC
>NZ_MECT01000340.1:0-1023 GCF_001722145.1 Shigella sp. FC1544 | reverse complement strand
CGTGTTAACGGGAAAATACTGCGAACACCTGCCACTGTATCGTCAGAGTGAAATTTTTGCCCGTCAGGGTGTCGAACTGAGCCGTGCATTACTCTCCAACTGGGTTGACGCGTGCTGCCAGTTAATGACGCCGCTGAATGATGCTCTGTACCGTTATGTGATGAACAGCCGCAAAGTTCACACTGATGACACACCAGTAAAAGTGCTGGCACCGGGCAGGAAGAAGGCGAAAACAGGATATATCTGGACGTATGTCCGGGATGACAGGAATGCCGGTTCGCCAGAGCCTCCGGCGTCTGGTTCGCCTACTCACCGGACCATCAGGGTAAACATCCGGAGCAGCACCTTAGTCCCTTCCGGGGTATCCTGCAGGCAGATGCGTTTAATGGTTACGATCGGCTGTTCAGTGCCGAACGAGAAGGCGGCGCGTTGACGGAAGCAGGATGCTGGGCTCATGCGCGGCGCAAAGTCCACGATGTATATATCAGTACCAAAAGCGCGACAGCGGAAGAAGCCCTGAAACTAATCGGTGAGCTGTACGCCATCGAGCACGAAATACGCGGGTTGCCGGTGTCTGAACGCCTGGCGGTCAGGCAAATGCAGAGTAAACCGCTACTGACTTCCCTGTATAAGCTGATGCAGGAGAAAGAACACACGTTATCGAAAAAATGCCGTCTGAGAGATGCGTTCCGGTATATCAGGAAGCACTGGGTTGCGTTGTGCAACTTCAGTGATGATGGTCTGGCTGAGGCGGATAATAATGCCGCGGAAAGAGCGCTTCGTGCAGTCTGTCTCGGAAAGAAAAACTTTATGTTCTTCGGCAGCGATCACGGTGGAGAGCGTGGTGCGCTACTGTACGGGCTGATCGGCACCTGCCGACTGAACGGTATCGATCCGGAAGCGTATCTGCGCTATATCCTGAGCGTACTGCCGGAATGGCCTTCCAACCGTGTTGACGAACTCCTGCCATGGAACGTAGCACTCACCAATAAATAAGCGTCAATACGGTGCTCCGTTGACGCT
>NZ_MECT01000339.1:0-1038 GCF_001722145.1 Shigella sp. FC1544 | reverse complement strand
TCCCGTAACGCTAAAGTTACCGTAACTTTATTCTCAAAATTGCGGATCCCTTTCACAATCAGTTCATAGTTTTGAGTCATTGAATTACTCTCCCCGTGCAGCCTTACGACGGTCCTCTCTGATTTTGAAATACAGGTTAGTCAGATATGTCAGCAGCCCAAACAGCAGACTCCCCAGTACGCCTATTGCCGCCCACAGAGACGGGGAAACCCTGTCCAGCAACTGCAGGAACCAGTAGCCCGTTCCCACCGCTGACGTGGTGTATGACACACCTGTTGTGATTTTTTCCATCTGGTACATACCCCGTCTCCCGCAATCCGGAAGCTCACAACAACAAGTGGGGCATCAGCTCACACCGACACCCCCTGCGCATGGTTACATCATCATTTCGCCGTCAGGCTGAGGCCCTTCACTACCGTCAGGCTGAGACCCGACGCCATCTGAAACAGCACTGTCATCCGCAATGCCTTCCGGCTCCGGAACAGTCGGTGCGCCCAGCAGTTCATCCAGAATTGAATCCACTTCTGCATCAAGACGCGCCTCAAGGTTCTGCCGAAGTTGCTGTTTCAGTGCGCTCCGGACTTCTTCAGAGCGCAGGACTTCCTTCACTGCCTCAGCAGTGACCAGCGATTTTATTTCTGACATAGGATTTTCTCGTTGAAATGGGTTATTAAGAAGGTTGTTCCGGAATGAGTGGGGCTTCTGTTTTTGCTCCGGCTGACTGACTGGCGCTGATTGAGGTAGCCTGAGTTTAACGGACACTCCTTCCTGAAATAGAATGGCATCAGAAGGAGCTAATAATGAGCAGAAAAAACCAACGTTACTCTAAAGAGTTCAAAGCCGAAGCTGTCAGAACGGTTCTTGAAAATCAACTTTCGATCAGTGAAGGCGCTTCCCGATTATCCCTTCCTGAAGGCACTTTAGGACAATGGGTTACCGCCGCCAGAAAAGGGCTCGGTACTCCTGGTTCCCGCACGGTGGCTGAACTGGAATCTGAAATTCTGCAACTGCGTAAGGCGTTAAATGAAGCTCGCCTTG
>NZ_MECT01000338.1:0-1040 GCF_001722145.1 Shigella sp. FC1544 | reverse complement strand
CTTTCTGTTCCATAACAGGTGTCCACTAGTTGAAAAGGTGGGCACCTACGTTACCAATACAGGCTTAATGGCTACATACGGCGGTCAGTTTACGCTTACAATAAATATGAAAAGATGGTTTAAATACCCCGTTACTTTTGACTTACACTATACGGTATCGCATCGTTTAATATTCGCACCGGCCAGATTTTTATTTCTATTAGTTGTCACAATACTGAATGCGTACGACCACAGTATTCTGGCTCCTGTGTGGTCATGCTTTAATTCTGCGTTCCGGACAGATAAGCAGTTGCTTGCAGGAATCCTTCTTGTGTTAATGTCAGTTCCCCTTTTTACCAGTGCTGATTTCCACATTCCGTCCAACAGAGCTTATAGCCTTTCCCTGGATTATAGCATTGTCCGGCTGAAGTTCTTTTTGAATAATAATAGAAGCACTGCTGGCAGATCCAGTCCGTTTTTCATAACCCACTGTACTGATAACCATAATCTAATCAGTAGAAATTGAGTCGAAAATAAGCACTACTCCATACAGGATAATTAGAGGTCAGTTTGATTATTCACAATTCATCATCAGCATTTTCTGTTTCTGACGAAATCAACATGAAAAGAACCATATATGATAATTATTATAATAACGGTTTTAATTGGAATACATATATTACAACGTATTATATATAATTGGTATTCTAGGAACTATATTCTCAAAATACGGTAATGACTCCAACTTATTGATAGTGTTTTATGTTCAGATAATGCCCGATGACTTTGTCATGCAGCTCCACCGATTTTGAGAACGACAGCGACTTCCGTCCCAGCCGTGCCAGGTGCTGCCTCAGATTCAGGTTATGCCGCTCAATTCGCTGCGTATATCGCTTGCTGATTACGTGCAGCTTTCCCTTCAGGCGGGATTCATACAGTGGCCAGCCATCCGTCATCCATATCACCACGTCAAAGGGTGACAGCAAGCTCATAAGACGCCCCAGCGTCGCCATAGTGCGTTCACCGAATACGTGCGCAACAACCGTCTTCCGGAGCCTGTC
>NZ_MECT01000337.1:0-1051 GCF_001722145.1 Shigella sp. FC1544 | reverse complement strand
ACGGTTGTGGCGCACGTCTTCGGTGAACGCACTCTGGCCACACTGGAGCGTCTTCTGAGCCTGCTGTCGGCCTTTGAGGTCGTGGTATGGATGACGGATGGCTGGCCGCTGTATGAATCACGCCTGAAGGGAAAGCTGCACGTTATCAGCAAGCGTTACACTCAGCGCATTGAGCGACATAATCTGAATCTGAGACAACATCTGGCAAGGCTGGGACGGAAGTCACTGTCGTTCTCAAAATCGGTGGAGCTGCATGACAAGGTCATCGGGCATTATCTGAACATAAAACACTATCAGTAAGTTGGAGTCATTACCCACAAATGGGATGACTAATGAACGGAGATAATCCCTCACCTAACCGGCCCCTTGTTACAGTTGTGTACAAGGGGCCTGATTTTTATGACGGCGAAAAAAAACCGCCAGTAAACCGGCGGTGAATGCTTGCATGGATAGATTTGTGTTTTGCTTTTACGCTAACAGGCATTTTCCTGCACTGATAACGAATCGTTGACACAGTAGCATCAGTTTTCTCAATGAATGTTAAACGGAGCTTAAACTCGGTTAATCACATTTTGTTCGTCAATAAACATACAGCGATTTCTTCCCGTTTGCTTACCCTCATACATTGCCCGGTCTGCTCTTCCAATGACCACATCCAGAGGCTCTTCAGGAAATGCGCGACTGACACCTGCTGTCACGGTAATGTTGATATGCCCTTCAGAATGTGTGATGGCATGGTTATCGACTAACTGGCAAATTCTGACACCTGCACGACATGCTTCTTCATCATTAGCCGCTTTGAGGTGTACTGGCAATAGCGGACACTACCATTTGTTCTTTTTTTAAGCAGCCATCTGATGATATTTTTCCCTGAAGGCTGCCGGGGAGATATTCCCCAGACGAGAGTGACGACGCTGACGATTGTAGAAAATCTCAATGTATTCCCGTATTACTGAGATGGCTTCATCCCGGTTATTAAAACGATAGTGGCTCAGGCTCTCATTTTTCAGCGTTCCCCAGAAGCTTTCCATCGGAGCGTTGTCGTAACAGT
>NZ_MECT01000336.1:0-1059 GCF_001722145.1 Shigella sp. FC1544 | reverse complement strand
CGCACGTCTTCGGTGAACGCACTCTGGCCACACTGGAGCGTCTTCTGAGCCTGCTGTCGGCCTTTGAGGTCGTGGTATGGATGACGGATGGCTGGCCGCTGTATGAATCACGCCTGAAGGGAAAGCTGCACGTTATCAGCAAGCGTTACACTCAGCGCATTGAGCGACATAATCTGAATCTGAGACAACATCTGGCAAGGCTGGGACGGAAGTCACTGTCGTTCTCAAAATCGGTGGAGCTGCATGACAAGGTCATCGGGCATTATCTGAACATAAAACACTATCAGTAAGTTGGAGTCATTACCCACCTCTGCTTTCCATGTTATTTCTTATTGCAATTACTAGAGACCTGAGAAAAGTAATCCACCTGAAAGGGCGGCTTACTTTTCTCTTTTTTTTGTCTATTACAAATGGGAATACGATATGCAACACAACTCATATCGCCGTTGGATAACCCTCGCGATAATTAGTTTTAGCGGCGGCGTTAGTTTTGACCTGGCTTATTTACGTTATATTTATCAAATTCCCATGGCGAAATTTATGGGATTCAGCAATACCGAGATAGGTTTAATAATGAGTACCTTTGGTATTGCGGCTATTATTCTTTATGCCCCCAGCGGCGTTATTGCCGATAAATTTTCACACCGCAAAATGATTACTTCCGCGATGATCATTACCGGATTACTGGGTCTGTTAATGGCAACGTATCCACCGCTGTGGGTAATGCTCTGTATTCAGGTCGCCGGTAATGCTGCCAACTTACTGATAGTGTTTTATGTTCAGATAATGCCCGATGACCTTGTCATGCAGCTCCACCGATTTTGAGAACGACAGTGACTTCCGTCCCAGCCTTGCCAGATGTTGTCTCAGATTCAGATTATGTCGCTCAATGCGCTGAGTGTAACGCTTGCTGATAACGTGCAGCTTTCCCTTCAGGCGTGATTCATACAGCGGCCAGCCATCCGTCATCCATACCACGACCTCAAAGGCCGACAGCAGGCTCAGAAGACGCTCCAGTGTGGCCAGAGTGCGTTCACCGAAGACGTGCGCCACAACCGT
>NZ_MECT01000335.1:0-1061 GCF_001722145.1 Shigella sp. FC1544 | reverse complement strand
CTTTAATCTGCTTCATGGCGGCAGCAAGTTCAGAGGCAGGAACAACCTGTTCTCCGGCGGCCACAGCAGTAAGACTTCCTTCCTGGTATTGCTTACGCCAGAGAAATAACTGGCTGGCTGCTACACCATGTTGCCGGGCAACGAGGGAGACCGTCATCCCCGGTTCAAAGCTCTGCTGAACAATTGCGATCTTTTCCTGTGTGGTACGCCGTCTGCGTTTCTCCGGCCCTAAGACATCAATCATCTGTACTCCAATGACTAGTCTAAAAACTAGTATTAAGACTATCACTTATTTAAGTGATACTGGTTGTCTGGAGATTCAGGGGGCCAGTCTATATTCCTTATTACCTGAAGCTGTTTTTCATAGCTTATACATGATCAAATACTCCTTACATAAATAAGGTGAACAAATGGAACTTAAAAAATTGATGGAACATATTTCTATTATTCCCGATTACAGATAAGCCTGGAAAGTAGAGCATAAATTGTCAGGCATCCTACTATTGACTATTTTTGCCGTTATTTCTGGTGCAGAAAGTTGGGAAGATATAGAGGATTTCGGGGAAACACATCTCGATTTCTTGAAGCAATATGGTGATTTTGAAAATGGTATTCCTGTTCACGATACTATTGCCAGAGTTGTATCCTGTATCAGTCCTGCAAAATTTCATGAGTGCTTTATTAACTGGATGCGTGACTGCCATTCTTCAGATGATAAAGACGTCATCGCAATTGATGGAAAAACGGGTAATGACTCCAACTTACTGATAGTGTTTTATGTTCAGATAATGCCCGATGACCTTGTCATGCAGCTCCACCGATTTTGAGAACGACAGTGACTTCCGTCCCAGCCTTGCCAGATGTTGTCTCAGATTCAGATTATGTCGCTCAATGCGCTGAGTGTAACGCTTGCTGATAACGTGCAGCTTTCCCTTCAGGCGTGATTCATACAGCGGCCAGCCATCCGTCATCCATACCACGACCTCAAAGGCCGACAGCAGGCTCAGAAGACGCTCCAGTGTGGCCAGAGTGCGTTCACCGAAGACGTGCGCCACAACCGT
>NZ_MECT01000334.1:0-1076 GCF_001722145.1 Shigella sp. FC1544 | reverse complement strand
TTTCTGGTGCGTACCGGGCTGAGAGGCGGTGTAAGTGAACTGTAGTTGCCATGTTTTACGGCAATGAGAGCAGAGATAGCGCTGATGTCCGGCAGTGCTTTTGCCGTTACGCACCACGCCTTCAGTAGCGGAGCAGGAAGGACATCTGATGGAAATGGAAGCCACGCAAGCACCTTAAAATCACCATCATACACTAAATCAGTAAGTTGGCAGCATTACCCCACTCTGTTTTCCCGATATTCGGTGGCATAAGGCAGCACGGCATAACCGCGCCAGTCGGTACGCACCCCCGTCTGGTTTTCGACTTTTGCATCTTTTGCGCCAGGCGCTTTAACAAGTACCACCGTATCGTTTAACGGCTGCCCCAGCGTTACGCCATTGGCATGAGCCAGTACCCCACCGCTGACTCCGTAATAGAGCTGCTTAATATCATCGCTATGGCTGTAACCGATATTGGCATTGCCGTAACCACCGCGATAATTCAGCGTGGCGTAGCCTGTACTTCCGCTATTACCATCGCCTCCCCCGGCATAGCCGGTTTGCACGCTATAGCTGAGGTTGTTGTCTTCCAGCAACGTACCGTATACACCAGCCAGATTGGTCATCCGACCGTTGAGATCGTGTGACATGCTGTAGCTGGCACTGGCATGTCGCCACTGAGATTTACTGTCAGAACGCAGCCAGTGGCTGAAAGGAATATTGACGTTAAGCGCTAACATCTGATCCCGTCCTTTTTGCCAGGCGTTTTTCGTCAGGCTATAGCTGAGCGTCCAGTTGATATCTTCGAACGCAGTATTTAATCCAGCCTGGAATTGCTCATCGACATTACTCGTTCCCCAATAAGTTTGATGGCTACGGTAATGCTGCCAACTTACTGATTTAGTGTATGATGGTGATTTTAAGGTGCTTGCGTGGCTTCCATTTCCATCAGATGTCCTTCCTGCTCCGCTACTGAAGGCGTGGTGCGTAACGGCAAAAGCACTGCCGGACATCAGCGCTATCTCTGCTCTCATTGCCGTAAAACATGGCAACTACAGTTCACTTACACCGCCTCTCAGCCCGGTACGCACCAGAAA
>NZ_MECT01000333.1:0-65158 GCF_001722145.1 Shigella sp. FC1544 | reverse complement strand
TGAGCGACATAATCTGAATCTGAGACAACATCTGGCAAGGCTGGGACGGAAGTCACTGTCGTTCTCAAAATCGGTGGAGCTGCATGACAAGGTCATCGGGCATTATCTGAACATAAAACACTATCAGTAAGTTGGCAGCATTACCATGCAGCCCTCACAATATAGTTAAAAGCGACATTTCGTGGGCGTGTTTCATTCGCACCTGCAGGTTTAGTCGTTGCCGCAACAACACCACCCTCTGTAATAGCCGGGTTGGGAATTGGGTAATTATCGAAGTCAATGGCCGGAGACAGGGGCGTGATTTGTTTTAAAATCGTGGTGCCTGTAAAACTTTCCAGAGTCTGGTCGTTAGTTCGTGAAGTCCAGATTCCCCAATAGTGGTTATGACTGACAATCGCACCGTCCTGAAGCGTTAATAATCCCCTTCCGTTATCCACTCCACGTCCGTCATCCCAGCCACGAATAAACTCACCGCGTAAATCAGGCAATTTATTTGTCGGGTAAGCCTTTGCCAGTTCCGGGTATTCTTCAGCAGAAAAAGCCGCACCATTGCATTTCAGCCAGCCTGTCGGCGGAGTGGCTGAAGGCCACGGAACAGGCACACCAACAGGTAATGCAGAGCCTTCTCCCAAACCAACGTTTAAGAAAATGCAGAGATAATGGCTAACTGGCATCATCCCCGGTTTTTATTCAGGGGATTGATCATGCTTATTGGCTATGTACGCGTGTCAACAAATGACCAGAACACCGATTTGCAACGTAATGCACTGAACTGCGCGGGATGTGAGCGGATTTTTGAGGATAAAATCAGTGGCACTAAGCCCGACAGACCGGGGCTTAAAAAACTGCTCAGGACACTATCGGCAGGAGACACGCTGGTTGTCTGGAAGCTGGACAGACTGGGACGCAGTATGCGGCATCTTGTTACGCTGATAGAAGAGTTGCGCCAGCGTGGTGTGAATTTCCGAAGCCTGACTGACAGTATTGATACCAGTACCCCAATGGGCCGTTTCTTTTTTCACGTCATGGGGGCTCTGGCTGAAATGGAACGTGAACTGATAGTTGAACGTACCAGAGCAGGGCTGGCTGCAGCTCGTGCCAAAGGCAGAGTAGGTGGACTCCGTCCTAAGTTGACCACCGAACAGTGGGCACAGATTGGACGTTTACTCGAGGCCGGAGAATCAAGACAGCGTATTGCACTGATTTTTGATGTGGGCGTTTCTACCATTTATAGAAAATTTCCGGCGAATGAGAGCAATGAATCGCCCTGAGTCAGTATTATTTTGATTTTTCCTGTAAGCGGACAAATACCGTCATTTTGTGTGAATAACGACACAACTGCGCTTAGCTGTTTGTCAGGCACAATCACTTCAACATAGGGCGAAGCCTAATCCAATCAGGAGGTTCGCCACTATGGCTCAGGATTACCACCACGGGGTGCGCGTTGTTGAAGTCAACGAAGGCACCCGATCCATTACCACGGTGAGCACCGCCATCGTGGGTATGGTCTGCACGGGCGATGATGCCGATGCAAAAATGTTTCCTCTTAATAAACCTGTGCTGATCACTGATGTGCTGACCGCCAGCGGTAAAGCGGGTGAGTCTGGCACGCTGGCCCGTTCGCTGGATGCCATCGCTGACCAGGCAAAACCCGTGACCGTTGTTGTGCGTGTGCCGCAGGGTGAAACGGAAGAAGAAACCACAACCAATATCATTGGCGCAGTGACCGCCGAGGGTAAAAAAACAGGTATGAAAGCCCTGTTATCTGCCCAGTCACAGCTCGGCGTTAAACCGCGCATTCTCGGCGTGCCAGGTCACGACACGAAGGCGGTAGCTACTGAGTTGCTGAGCGTGGCGCAAAGCCTGCGTGGATTTGCTTACCTGTCAGCGTATGGTTGCAAGACGGTGCAGGAAGCAATCACTTACCGTGAAAACTTCAGTCAGCGTGAAGGAATGCTGATCTGGCCCGACTTTACTGGCTGGGACACGGTGCTGAATGCCGAAGCAACGGCTTATGCCACCGCCCGTGCGCTCGGTCTGCGCGCTAAAATTGATGAGCAGACCGGATGGCACAAAAGCCTGTCCAACGTGGGCGTGAACGGTGTCACCGGAATTTCTGCTGATGTGTTCTGGGATCTGCAGAACCCGGCAACCGATGCAGGTCTGCTTAACCAGAACGATATCACCACGCTTATCCGCAAAGACGGTTTCCGCTTCTGGGGTTCCCGCTGTCTGAGCGATGATCCGCTCTTTGCCTTCGAAAACTACACCCGCACGGCGCAGGTGCTGATGGACACGATGGCAGAAGCGCACATGTGGGCGGTGGACAAACCGCTGAACCCGTCGCTGGCCCGCGACATTATCGAAGGTATCCGCGCCAAAATGCGTAGCCTGGTCAGTCAGGGCTATCTCATTGGTGGTGATTGCTGGCTGGACGAGTCGGTGAACGATAAAGACACGCTGAAAGCCGGGAAACTCACCATCGATTACGACTACACGCCAGTGCCGCCACTTGAAAACCTGATGCTGCGTCAGCGCATCACCGATCAGTACCTGGTGAATTTCTCCAGCCAGGTCAGCGCGTAAGGGGACAACATGGCTTTACCACGCAAATTAAAACACCTGAACCTGTTTAACGACGGGAACAACTGGCAGGGGATCGTTGAGTCGCTGACGCTGCCGAAATTCACCCGCAAATATGAGAAGTATCGCGGCGGCGGTATGCCCGGAGCGGTGGATGTGGATCTGGGACTGGATGACAGTGCACTGGATACAGAATTTTCCATTGGTGGTACTGAACTGCTGCTGTTTAAGCAGATGGGCAAAGCCACGGTGGATGGCATCCAGCTGCGCTTTACCGGCTCTATTCAGCGTGATGATACCGGGGAAGTGCAGGCCGTGGAGCTTGTGGTGCGTGGACGTCACAAAGAAGTAGATTCCGGCGAGTGGAAGACGGGCGAAAGCAACACTACCAAAGTGACCAGTACCAACAGCTACGCGAAGCTGACCATCAATGGTGAGGTGCTCTATGAAGTGGACCTGATCAACATGGTGGAAATTGTGGACGGTGTGGACCTGATGGAAGCGCACCGCAACGCCCTCGGCCTCTGATGTATCTGAACGGCGCGGAATGCCGCGCCAGAACCTAATTTACAGGACAACAAAATGAGCGATAAGCAGACTGAAAAGACCATTCAACTGGATACTCCCATCATGCGCGGTAAAACAGAAATTACCGAAATTGTGTTGCGTAAACCGCAGTCCGGTGCGCTGCGCGGCACACGCCTGCAGGCCATTATGGATATGGATGTGAACGCGATGATGACCGTGATCCCCCGCATCTCCAGTCCGGCACTGACTGCACAGGAAATTGCAGAGATGGACCCGGCAGATCTCACTGCCATGTCGGTTGAGGTTGTCACTTTTTTGTTGAAGAAGTCGGTGCTTGCCGGTTTACCGACAGCCTGACGGTTGACGATCTGGTGGCTGATATCGCCACCATCTTTCACTGGCCGCCATCCGTTACTGACGTTATGCCGCTGACCGAAGTGCTGGAATGGCGGGATAAAGCGATTCAGAGAAGCGGGGCCAGCCATGAGTGACAATAACCTGCGTCTGCAGGTGATTCTTAATGCGGTTGACAAACTCACCCGCCCATTTCGATCCGCGCAGGCCAGTTCAAGAGAACTGGCTGCTGCTGTCAAAAAATCCCGCGATGCAATAAAGCAGCTTGATCAGGCCGGGAGCAGTCTGGACAGCTTCCGAAAGCTGCAGGCAGAAAATCAGAAATTAGGCGACAGGCTGAACTATGCCCGCCAGCGTGCAAATTTGCTCAGTCAGGAACTGGGAGCGATGGGGCCGCCTTCGCAACGTCAGGTTGTTGCTCTGGGCCGTCAACGGCTGGCTGTTCAGCGCCTGGAAGAACGCCAGAAAAAGCTGCAGCAGCAGACGGCGCTTGTGCGTGCAGAACTTTATCGTGCTGGTATTTCAGCTAATGATGGCGCCAGTGCGACGGCCCGCATTACCCGTGAAACGATGCGTTATAACAGGCAGCTTTCTGAGCAGGAAGCGAGGTTACGACGTGTCGGGGAGCAACAGCGAAAAATGCACGCCGCCCGGGGGGCTTACGCCAGGCGTCTTGAGGTAAGGGATCGTATTGCAGGTGCCGGAGCACCACCACGGCTGCAGGGCTGGCAATGGGCGCACCAGTGATGGCGGCAGTAAAAAGCTATACCAGCATGGAAGATGCCATGAAAGGTGTGGCAAAGCAGGTCAATGGTCTGCGTGACGATAATGGCAACCGCACTGCGCGTTTTTACGAAATGCAGGGTGCCATCAAGGCTGCCAGCGAACAGTTGCCGATGGAAAACGGTGCTGTGGACTTCGCCGCACTGGTTGAAGGTGGTGCGCGCATGAACGTCGCAAACCCTGACGACAGCTGGGAAGACCAGAAACGTGACCTGCTGGCCTTCGCCAGCACGGCGGCAAAGGCGGCAACAGCCTTTGAACTGCCAGCGGATGAACTGTCAGAAAGTCTGGGGAAAATCGCCCAGCTCTACAAAATCCCTACCCGCAATATTGAGCAGCTCGGTGATGCGCTGAACTATCTGGATGATAACGCCATGTCGAAAGGGGCGGACATCATTGATGTCATGCAACGCCTGGGCGGTGTGGCTGACCGTCTGGATTATCGTAAAGCGGCGGCGCTGGGTTCCACCTTCCTGACACTCGGCGCTGCGCCTGAGGTTGCAGCCAGTGCAGCAAACGCGATGGTGCGTGAATTGTCCATTGCCACCATGCAAAGCAAGAGTTTCTTTGAAGGGATGAATCTGCTGAAACTCAATCCAGAAGTGATTGAAAAGCAGATGACGAAGGATGCGATGGGAACTATCCAGCGGGTGCTGGAGAAGGTGAATGCGCTGCCACAGGATAAGCGCCTGTCTGCCATGACCATGTTGTTTGGTAAAGAGTTTGGCGATGACGCAGCGAAACTGGCAAACAACCTGCCGGAACTTCAGCGCCAGTTAAAACTGACTGCGGGCAATGATGCGCTCGGTTCCATGCAGAAAGAATCCGACATCAACAAGGATTCACTTTCTGCTCAGTGGTTGCTGGTCAAAACCGGAGCACAGAACACCTTCAGCAGCCTGGGGGAAACGCTGCGCCAGCCGCTGATGGATATTCTGTACACGGTGAAAAGCGTCACGGGGGCGTTGCGTCGCTGGGTGGAAGCTAACCCGGAACTGACGGGCACTCTGATGAAAGTAGCCGCTGTGGTAGCTGCCGTTACCGTGGGCCTCGGCACCTTAGAGGTGGCGCTGGCTGCAGTGCTGGGGCCGCTGGCAGTCATCCGTCTGGGATTCTCTGTGCTGGGTATCAAAACGTTACCTTCCGTTACGGCAGCAGTAACCCGAACCAGCAACGCGTTGTCCTGGCTGGCTGGCGCACCACTGGCACTGCTGCGACGCGGGCTTGCTTCATCGGGCAACGCTGCAGGTTTACTTACTGCGCCGTTGTCGTCTTTGCGCCGCACGGCATCACTGACGGGAAATGTCCTGAAAACTGTAGCAGGTGCGCCGGTTGCACTTTTGCGGGTCTGGATTATCCGGTTTACGTGCGGTTGCTGTGATGTTTATGAATCCACTGGCGGTACTACGCGGCGGACTGGCTGTCACAGGCACGGTGCTGCGTATGCTCGCATCCGGTCCACTGGCGATGCTGCGCGTTGCCCTGTATGCCGTCTCTGGTCTGTTAGGTGCTCTGCTCAGTCTGATAGGTCTTGTGGTTACTGCACTGGCGGGTGTGGCGCTGGTTGTCTGGAAATACTGGCAGCCTATCACCACATTTCTCGGTGGCGTGGTGGAAGGATTCAAAGCGGCGGCAGGTCCTGTCAGTGCCGCGTTCGAACCGCTTAAGCCTGTGTTCCAGTGGATTGGCGACAAAGTACAGGCGCTGTGGGGCTGGTTTACTGATCTGCTGACGCCCGTTAAGTCGACCTCTGCCGAACTGCAGAGTGCAGCGGCAATGGGGCGACGATTCGGGGAGGCTCTGGCGGAAGGGCTGAATATGGTCATGCATCCGCTGGACTCCCTGAAATCCGGCGTTTCCTGGTTGCTGGAGAAACTTGGCATTGTCAGTAAAGAGGCCGCAAAGGCGAAACTGCCGGAAAGCGTGACGCGTCAGCAACCTGCGACGGTGAATGCAGACGGTAAAGTGATGATGCCATCGGGTGGTTTTCCGTCATGGGGATATGGCTTTGCGGGGATGTATGACAGCGGCGGGTATATCCCGCGCGGGCAGTTTGGCATCGTCGGTGAAAACGGGCCGGAAATTGTTAACGGCCCGGCAAATGTGACCAGCCGGAGAAATACAGCTGCACTGGCTGCCGTTGTTGCCGGAATGATGGGTGTTGCTGCTACGCCAGCAGAGCTTCCACCGTTGCACCCTTTGGCACTTCCCGCGAAAGGCGGTGAAGCGATGGTGAGTCGTGCAGCCACTGTGCCGCCCGTTCAACGGATTGAGGCACCGATGCAGATCATCATTCAAACGCAGCCAGGACAAAGTGCGCAGGATATTGCGCGGGAGGTGGCCCGCCAGCTTGATGAACGTGAACGCAGGCTGAAGGCAAAAGCCAGGAGTAACTACAGCGATCAGGGGGGATACGACGCATGATGATGGTGCTGGGATTGTACGTGTTTATGCTGCGCACCGTGCCGTATCAGGAGCTGCAGTATCAACGCAGCTGGCGACATGCGGCAAACAGCCGGGTAAACCGACGCCCGTCAACGCAGTTTCTGGGACCGGACAACGACATGCTGACGCTTTCTGGTGTTCTTATGCCGGAGGTAACGGGCGGCAGGCTGTCGTTGCTGGCTCTGGAGCAGATGGCAGAACAGGGAAAAGCATGGCCCCTGATTGAAGGCAGCGGCACGATTTACGGCATGTATGTGATTGAGGGACTGAATCAGACTAAAACGGAGTTTTTCCGCGACGGTATGCCGCGCCGGATTGAGTTCACCCTGTCGCTAAAACGCGTGGATGAATCCCTGTCCGATATGTTCGGTGATCTCAGTGCGCAACTGAATAATCTGCAGGGAACGGCAACATCTGCCTTAAGCGATATCAGTAAAACGGTGGGAGGGCTGCTGTTGTGAATTTCAGCTCTGAACTGCTTAACAAAGGCAACAAAACTCCGGCATTCAGCATCAGTATTGAAGGCAGGGATATCACCACTGTGCTGGACAACCGCCTGATGGGGCTGACGCTGACGGATAACCGGGGCTTTGAGGCGGACCAGCTTGATCTGGAGCTGGACGACGCCGATGGAAAAATCGTGCTGCCGCGCCGTGGGGCTGTCATTACGCTGGCGCTGGGCTGGAAGGGACAGCCGCTTTTCCCGAAAGGGGCATTCACGGTGGACGAGATTGAACACACTGGCGCACCGGATCGCCTGACTATCCGGGCGCGAAGTGCTGATTTTCGTGAAACGCTGAATACCCGCCGTGAAAAGTCGTGGCACAAGACCACCGTTGGGGAAGTGGTGAAGGAAATAGCTGCGCGGCACAAACTGAAGATGGCATTGGGTGAAGACTTGTCGGATAAACTCGTGGAGCATATAGACCAGACTAATGAGAGTGACGGCAGTTTTTTGATGCGGCTGGCGCGCCAGTACGGTGCTATTGCGTCGGTGAAAAATGGCAATCTGTTATTCATCCGGCAGGGGCAGGGTAAAAGCGCCAGCGGTAAACCACTACCGGTGATCACTATCACACGCAAGGACGGCGACAGTCACCGCTTTACCCTGGCAGATCGCGGAGCTTACACGGGCGTCATTGCCAGCTGGTTGCATACCCGCGAACCCGCGAAGAAAGAAAGCACCACTGTGAAGCGTAAGCGCAGGACTAAGAAGCAGAAGAAAGAGCCGGAAGCGAAGCAGGGCGATTACCTGGTGGGTACGGATGAAAACGTGCTGGTACTTAATCGCACTTATGCCAACCGGAGCAACGCCGAACGGGCAGCGAAAATGCAGTGGGAACGCCTGCAACGCGGCGTTGCATCATTCTCGCTACAACTGGCGGAAGGGCGGGCAGATCTCTACACAGAAATGCCTGTGAAGGTCAGTGGCTTTAAACAGCCGATAGATGATGCGGAATGGACCATTACGACTCTGACGCATACTGTCAGCCCGGATAACGGTTTTACGACCAGTCTGGAGCTTGAAGTGAGGATTGATGATTTCGAAATGGAATGATTCTTCGCAATGGAGAACTTTTAAGTTTGCAAAATGGAATAATGCGGTATCATTATTGTGAATTTAGCAAAAATGGGGAGAACTCGAAAAATGATGATTTGCCCACTGTGTGGAAGTGCCGCCCATACTCGCAGCAGTTTTCAGGTATCTTCATTGACCAAAGAGCGTTACAACCAGTGCCAGAACATTAACTGCAGCCATACTTTTGTTACCCATGAAACTTTTGTTCGTTCGATTGCAACGCCAAAAGAGTCAAATCCGGTTCAGCCGCATCCAATGAAATCAGGACAGGTGGCGCTCTCTCTTTGACGCTGCCGCCATTTTGTCGCCATCGTTAAAAAACAGTGCTTCTAACATCATGATTTTAAAAGGCATAAATTTCAGACAACAAAAAACCCATCAACCTTGAACCGAAATGGCGGGGTTGATGGGCTCCACAAAATGGGGACATCAAAGAAAAGCAGTGGCACTAATTAAGACTGATGCCCTGCGGAAAAGTTCTGCGGTTGTGCAAAAAAATTTCATTTTCAGGGCAACTTCAGTTTTATCCTAATCCTGGCCATACCATGACGATGATTGTCCCTGCCAGCGTCAGCAGGACGTTGGCGATTGCGTAGGTGCCCGCATAGCCCAGCGCAGGGATGTTACTGCGAGCTGTATCACTGATGATCTCCATTGCCGGCGCGCAGGTGCGTGCGCCCATCATTGCGCCGAACAACAGTGCGCGGTTCATTCGCAATACATAAGCACCGAACAAGAAACAGATAACCACGGGCACAAGACTGACAATTAATCCGGCAATCAACATCTGACCGCCAATCGCGGCCAGGCCGTTATTAATACCGCTACCGGCGCTCAGACCAACGCCTGCCATAAACACCATCAAGCCGAACTCTTTCACCATGCTTAATGCACCTTGCGGAATGTAACCGAAGGTCGGGTGGTTAGCACGCATAAAGCCCAGCATAATTCCGGCGAATAACAACCCGGCAGCGTTCCCCATGCCGAAACTGAATGTGCTGAACTGGAAGGTGATCATCCCGATCATCAGCCCAATAACAAAGAAGGCGCAAAATGCCAGCAGGTCAGTGACCTGGCTGTGAATCGAGATAAAGCCGATGCGATCGGCAATGGTTTTTACGCGACGGGCATCACCGCTGACTTGTAAAACGTCACCTTTGTTAAGCACGACGTTGTCATCTATCGGCATCTCAATCTGGCTACGAATGACGCGGTTAAGGAAGCAACCGTGATCGGTCAACTTCAGTTGTGCGAGACGTTTACCTACAGCGTTATGGTTTTTAACGACCACTTCTTCAGTGACGATACGCATGTCGAGAAGGTCACGATCGAAAACTTCTTTACCGTTACGGAAGCTGGGATCGAGTCGGGCATGGGCGTCGGGATAGCCTACCAACGCTATTTCATCGCCCATTTGTAGCACGGCATCACCGTCTGGATTTGCCAGAATCCCGTTACGTCGAATACGTTCAATGTAGCAGCCGGTTTGTCGATAAATACCCAGTTCACGCAGATTTTTGCCGTCGGTCCAGGCCACCAGCTCCGGGCCGACGCGATAGGCGCGGATCACCGGTAAATAAACCTTACGGTTGGCATCAGTGTCCAGGCCACGTTCGCGGGCGATTTGCTGGGCGCTGGTCTGTAAGTCCTGATGCTGCAATTTCGGCAAGTAACGCGCACCAACAATCAAACTCACCAGACCGATTAAATAGGTTAAGGCATACCCGAGGCTCAGATTATCCAGTGCCAGTGAGAGCTGCCTGCTTTCCATGCCGGAATGACGCAGTGTATCGCCAGCACCGACCAGAACCGGTGTCGACGTCATAGAGCCTGCTAACATACCGGCCGTCAGGCCAATATCCCAGCCAAACAGCTTACCTAACCCTAAGGCGATCACCAGCGCACTGCCAACCATCACCAGTGCTAACATTAGGTAATTTTTCCCATCGCGAAAAAAAATGGAAAAAAAGTTCGGTCCGGCTTCGACCCCGACGCAGAAAATAAACAGCATAAAGCCAAGATTAAGCGCATCGGTGTTAATGCTGAAATGTTGTTGGCCTAATAACAGCGATACGACTAAAACGCCAATGGAATTACCCAGTTGGATCGAACCAAGTCGTAACTTTCCGAGACATAGCCCAAGCGCGAGGACCACAAATAATAACAGAATGTAATTCCCATTTAACAATTCGGCGACGTTTATATTCACGGAGGCTAACTTCTTGTTTACTAGTAAGCTGTTGAAAGAAATGGTAATTTACGATAATGTTTTTTACCAGAATTCAGGGCGCAGATTCATTCAGCGCACCTAAACGATAGTAAAGTAACAATGTATTTTACTAGTGTAATCACATTAGGTATCAACGGCTATATGAATTGCGTTGGCCTATATTAGCATGGAATGCGAAGCGGCTTTATCTTACTGAACGCCACACTGGCGAAAAATGTGTTCGATAGACGCAGTGTCAGGAGGAACGAGTGAAACATAAACAACGTTGGGCAGGGGCAATCTGCTGTTTTGTCCTCTTCATTGTGGTGTGCCTTTTTCTGGCGACGTACATGAAAGGCGCTTTTCGGGCTGCCGGGCATCCTGAAATCGGCTTGCTGTTTTTCATTCTTCCTGGAGCAGTTGCCAGTTTCTTTTCACAGCGTAGAGAAGTCCTGAAACCTCTATTTGGCGCAATGCTGGCGGCACCCTGTTCAATGCTCATTATGCGGCTGTTTTTTTCACCGACGCGCTCATTCTGGCAAGAGCTGGCATGGTTACTAAGCGCGGTGTTCTGGTGTGCGCTGGGGGCACTGTGTTTCTTATTTATCAGTAGTTTGTTTAAACCACAGCACAGAAAAAATCAGTAAAGCCCTCAACGCGAGGGCTTGTCAGACGATCAGGCGTCCAGATTTTCTTTCACCCATGCAGCAAAATCGGTATAGCCGCCGATATGTTGCTGATCGACAAAAATCTGCGGCACGGTTTCTACGGGTTTACCTGCCTTTTGTGGTAGATCTTCTTTAGTGATCCCTTCCGCACGAATATCTACATACTGATACTGAAAATCATCGCGTTCATTGCTCAATTTCTCAGCCAGATCTTTTGCACGCACACAGTAAGGGCAACCCGAACGACCAAAAATAACGGTTTGCATTATTTCTCTCCTCATAGATTTATGCCTGTAATGATCACGCTAAAATGTATTCGCTGAAAGTAGGTTTAACCTGTTGCATTAATTGCTAAAAGCTATAACTGTTAAACACAATACAGTGAAAAGTTTTAGACTGAAGGCTCACTTTGCAGAGGGAAGCGTATGCGCGCGATCGGTAAATTGCCTAAAGGCGTGTTGATACTGGAATTTATCGGAATGATGCTACTGGCGGTGGCGCTGCTGTCGGTAAGCGACTCCCTGTCGCTGCCTGAGCCATTTTCTCGGCCAGAAGTGCAGATTCTGATGATTTTTCTCGGTGTTTTGCTCATGCTTCCCGCTGCGGTGGTGGTTATTCTTCAGGTGGCAAAACGTCTTGCCCCACAGCTGATGAACCGTCCACCGCAATATTCACGTTCAGAAAGAGAAAAAGATAATGACGCCAACCATTGAACTTATTGGTGGCCATCGCTCCATTCGCCATTTCACTGATGAACCCATTTCCGAAGCGCAGTGTGAGGCGATTATTAACAGCGCCCGTGCGACGTCCAGTTCCAGTTTTTTGCAGTGTAGTAGCATTATTCGCATTACCGACAAAGCATTACGTGAAGAACTGGTAACGCTGACCGGCGGGCAAAAACACGTAGCGCAAGCGGCGGAGTTCTGGGTGTTCTGTGCCGACTTTAACCGCCATTTACAGATCTGTCCGGATGCTCAGCTCGGCCTGGCGGAACAACTGTTGCTCGGTGTCGTTGATACGGCAATGATGGCGCAGAATGCATTAACCGCAGCGGAATCGCTGGGATTGGGCGGGGTATATATCGGCGGCCTGCGCAATAATATTGAAGCGGTGACGAAACTGCTGAAATTACCGCAGCATGTTCTGCCGCTGTTTGGGCTGTGCCTTGGCTGGCCTGCGGATAATCCGGATCTCAAGCCGCGTTTACCGGCCTCCATTTTGGTGCATGAAAACAGCTATCAACCGCTGGATAAAGACGCACTGGCGCAGTATGACGAGCAACTGGCGGAATATTACCTCACCCGTGGCAGCAATAATCGCCGGGATACCTGGAGCGATCATATCCGCCGAACAATCATTAAAGAAAGCCGCCCATTTATTCTGGATTATTTGCACAAACAGGGTTGGGCGACGCGCTAAAACCGCCACGTCGATGTATGATACGCGGGCTTTTGACCTGGTCTGACAGAGAGGTGCAGGGTGAAAATTGCCATATTGTCCCGGGATGGAACGCTCTATTCGTGTAAGCGGCTGCGTGAAGCCGCTATACAGCGCGGTCACCTGGTTGAAATTCTTGATCCGCTTTCTTGCTACATGAACATAAATCCTGCGGCGTCTTCTATTCACTACAAAGGCCGCAAGTTACCCCATTTTGACGCAGTGATCCCGCGTATTGGCACCGCCATTACCTTTTATGGGACGGCGGCACTGCGCCAGTTCGAGATGCTGGGGAGCTATCCGCTCAATGAGTCGGTCGCCATTGCCCGGGCGCGTGACAAATTGCGTTCCATGCAACTGCTGACGCGTCAGGGCATCGACCTGCCTGTCACGGGCATTGCGCATTCGCCGGATGATACCAGCGATTTAATCGACATGGTCGGTGGTGCGCCGCTGGTGGTCAAGTTGGTTGAAGGCACGCAGGGAATTGGCGTCGTGCTGGCGGAGACGCGTCAGGCGGCGGAAAGCGTGATTGACGCTTTCCGCGGTCTGAACGCGCATATTCTGGTGCAGGAATATATCAAAGAGGCGCAAGGGTGCGATATCCGCTGTCTGGTTGTTGGCGATGAAGTGGTCGCTGCGATTGAACGGCGGGCGAAAGAGGGCGATTTTCGTTCCAATTTGCATCGTGGCGGCGCGGCAAGCGTCGCCAGTATCACACCACAGGAGCGTGAAATCGCGATAAAAGCCGCGCGAACGATGGCGCTGGACGTTGCTGGTGTGGATATTCTGCGTGCTAATCGCGGGCCGTTGGTGATGGAAGTGAATGCGTCGCCGGGGCTGGAAGGAATAGAAAAAACCACTGGTATCGACATCGCGGGTAAAATGATCCGCTGGATCGAACGCTACGCTACGACAGAATATTGCCTGAAAACGGGTGGTTAGTCGCAATCACATTACTGATCATGGTTTTGCCTGCGCTTTTTGCGTAAGCTGTGCCGGTCTTTTTATCGAAAGAGGTTGTACAAAATTATGACATCGCTGGTCGTTCCTGGTCTGGATACGCTGCGTCAATGGCTCGATGACCTGGGGATGAGTTTTTTTGAATGTGATAACTGTCAGGCTCTGCATCTGCCCCATATGCAGAATTTCGACGGTGTCTTTGATGCCAAAATCGATCTGATCGATAACACGATCCTGTTTTCTGCCATGGCGGAAGTCCGACCTTCAGCCGTATTGCCGCTGGCGGCGGATTTATCTGCCATCAATGCCAGTTCGCTGACCGTGAAAGCATTTCTTGATATGCAGGATGATAATCTGCCAAAGCTGGTGGTTTGCCAGTCTTTATCCGTTATGCAGGGCGTAACCTACGAGCAGTTTGCATGGTTCGTGCGTCAGAGCGAAGAGCAGATTTCGATGGTCATTCTTGAAGCTAATGCCCATCAACTGCTGTTACCGACTGACGATGAAGGGCAAAACAACGTTACCGAAAACTATTTCCTCCACTGATAACTCCTTTCGAGCACGCAGTCGCTGGTGCAGTGACTGCGCACTGCAAAATTATCTGCTGTTTTTAACCTTTTCTTAAAGATTATTTCACTTTTCTTGTGCCGATTTGGCTTTATCACATAGAGCAAATACGCATAACAATTTGTTAAATACCGTTTTTTAATCCGAGCTATAGTCTCAAACCCTGGCTAAAGTTATTCTTGCGATGCTTTTATATAGCGAGCAGTGCTGGCCGGGAGAGAGTTCTCTTTTCTTACACCGCGCCGATAAAAAATATGCACGTTTATTGCATATCTTTTAGTATGACAACTTTTGTTCGTTTGTTAACGAACTTTCAGAAGGAAAGAGATATGACCGCCTTAAATAAAAAATGGCTTTCGGGTCTGGTTGCGGGTGCTCTGATGGCCGTCTCTGTCGGCACGCTCGCGGCTGAACAAAAAACACTCCACATTTATAACTGGTCTGATTATATCGCCCCTGACACGGTGGCCAATTTTGAAAAAGAAACCGGTATTAAAGTCGTCTACGATGTTTTCGACTCTAACGAAGTACTGGAAGGCAAATTAATGGCGGGTAGCACCGGCTTTGACTTGGTGGTTCCATCTGCCAGCTTTCTTGAACGCCAGTTGACTGCGGGAGTTTTCCAGCCGCTGGACAAAAGCAAATTGCCGGAGTGGAAGAATCTCGACCCGGAGCTGCTGAAGCTGGTCGCCAAACACGATCCCGACAATAAATTTGCTATGCCCTATATGTGGGCGACGACCGGGATTGGCTATAACGTTGATAAAGTTAAAGCTGTGCTGGGCGAAAACGCGCCCGTCGATAGCTGGGACTTGATCCTCAAACCTGAAAATCTGGAAAAACTGAAAAGCTGCGGTGTCTCTTTCCTGGATGCGCCAGAAGAAGTTTTTGCTACCGTGTTGAATTATCTCGGCAAAGATCCCAACAGCACTAAAGCGGATGATTACACCGGACCGGCAACCGATCTGCTGTTAAAGCTGCGCCCGAACATTCGTTATTTCCATTCATCTCAATACATTAACGACCTGGCAAACGGCGATATTTGCGTCGCTATCGGCTGGGCAGGTGATGTCTGGCAGGCGTCAAACCGCGCGAAGGAAGCGAAGAATGGAGTGAATGTCTCGTTCTCGATTCCAAAAGAAGGGGCGATGGCGTTCTTTGATGTATTCGCCATGCCTGCGGATGCCAAAAACAAAGACGAAGCCTATCAGTTCCTGAATTACCTGCTGCGCCCGGATGTAGTAGCGCATATTTCCGACCATGTGTTCTATGCCAACGCCAATAAAGCAGCCACGCCGCTGGTGAGTGCGGAAGTCCGTGAGAACCCGGGTATTTATCCTCCGGCGGACGTTCGTGCGAAGCTATTCACTCTGAAAGTACAGGATCCGAAAATCGACCGTGTGCGCACCCGCGCGTGGACCAAAGTGAAGAGCGGAAAATAATCCGCAGCCTTAGATGCCGGGCGGGCGCACCACACCCGCCGGCAATTCGCACCATCATGGTGCGCTTGCACACATTCAATGCCGGAGAGCAGCCGTGAATGACGCTATCCCTCGCCCGCAGGCGAAAACCCGTAAGGCGCTGACGCCGCTATTAGAAATCCGCAACCTCACCAAATCCTACGATGGTCAGCATGCGGTCGATGATGTCAGCCTGACCATCTACAAAGGTGAAATCTTCGCGCTGCTGGGCGCTTCCGGCTGTGGCAAGTCCACGCTGCTGCGTATGCTGGCAGGTTTTGAACAACCTTCTGCCGGGCAGATAATGCTCGATGGCGTCGATTTGTCACAGGTGCCGCCTTACCTGCGCCCCATCAATATGATGTTTCAGTCTTACGCGCTGTTTCCGCATATGACCGTGGAACAGAACATCGCTTTTGGCCTGAAACAGGACAAACTACCGAAAGCGGAAATTGCCAGTCGGGTCCATGAGATGCTCGGCCTGGTGCACATGCAGGAGTTCGCCAAACGCAAACCGCATCAGCTTTCCGGTGGTCAGCGACAGCGTGTGGCGCTGGCCCGAAGCCTTGCCAAGCGCCCGAAACTATTACTGCTCGACGAGCCGATGGGCGCGCTGGATAAAAAGCTGCGTGACCGGATGCAGCTTGAAGTGGTGGATATTCTGGAGCGTGTCGGCGTGACCTGTGTGATGGTCACTCACGATCAGGAAGAGGCGATGACGATGGCGGGACGTATCGCCATTATGAATCGCGGGAAATTTGTCCAGATTGGCGAGCCAGAAGAGATCTACGAACATCCAACCACCCGCTACAGTGCTGAATTTATCGGTTCGGTTAATGTCTTTGAAGGTGTACTCAAAGAGCGTCATGAGGATGGGCTTGTGCTTTATTCGCCTGGGCTGGTGCATCCACTGAAAGTCGACGCGGATGCCTCGGTGGTCGATAACGTGCCGGTACATGTGGCGCTGCGCCGGAAAAAATCATGCTTTGCGAAGAGCCGCCCGCCAATGGTTGTAACTTCGCGGTGGGGGAGGTGATACACATTGCCTATCTCGGCGATCTTTCGGTGTATCACGTTCGTCTGAAAAGTGGGCAGATGATTAGCGCCCAGCTACAAAACGCCCATCGTCATCGTAAAGGGTTACCGACCTGGGGCGACGAAGTGCGTTTGTGCTGGGAAGTGGACAGCTGTGTGGTGCTGACGGTTTAAGGAGCAAAGATGAATACACTTGAACCTGCTGCCCAGTCGAAACCGCCGGGCGGATTTAAGCTGTGGTTGTCGCAGCTGCAAATGAAGCATGGGCGCAAACTGGTCATTGCGTTGCCATATATCTGGTTGATCTTGCTGTTTCTGCTGCCATTTCTGATTGTCTTTAAAATAAGCCTGGCGGAGATGGCGCGCGCTATTCCACCTTATACCGAACTGATGGAGTGGGCTGACGGGCAACTGTCCATCACTCTTAATCTCGGTAATTTTCTGCAACTGACCGACGATCCGCTCTATTTCGATGCTTATCTCCAGTCGCTACAGGTGGCTGCGATTTAGACATTTTGCTGTTTACTGATCGGCTATCCGCTGGCGTGGGCGGTGGCGCACAGTAAGCCTTCGACCCGTAATATTTTATTACTACTGGTGATCCTGCCGTCGTGGACCTCGTTTCTGATCCGCGTTTATGCCTGGATGGGAATATTAAAAAACAACGGTGTGCTGAATAATTTTCTGCTGTGGCTGGGGGTTATCGATCAACCGCTGACCATTCTTCATACCAATCTGGCAGTTTATATTGGCATTGTTTACGCCTACGTGCCGTTTATGGTGCTGCCGATTTATACCGCGTTGATTCGTATTGATTATTCGCTAGTGGAAGCAGCGCTGGATCTCGGTGCACGACCGCTGAAAACGTTCTTTACTGTGATCGTGCCGCTGACTAAAGGTGGGATTATTGCCGGATCGATGCTGGTGTTTATCCCGGCTGTGGGCGAGTTTGTGATCCCGGAACTGCTCGGTGGCCCGGACAGCATCATGATCGGGCGCGTGCTATGGCAAGAGTTTTTCAATAACCGCGACTGGCCGGTGGCCGCGGCGGTAGCGATCATCATGTTGCTGCTGCTAATTGTGCCGATAATGTGGTTCCACAAACACCAGCAAAAAAGCGTGGGAGAACACGGATGAATAATTTACCGGTAGTTCGTTCGCCCTGGCGGATTGTGATTTTGCTGCTGGGCTTTACCTTTCTCTACGCGCCAATGCTGATGCTGGTTATCTATTCGTTTAACAGCTCGAAGCTGGTGACGGTGTGGGCCGGCTGGTCAACGCGCTGGTATGGTGAGTTATTGCGCGATGACGCGATGATGAGTGCGGTTGGTTTAAGCCTGACAATTGCTGCCTGTGCGGCAACGGCGGCGGCGATCCTCGGGACTATTGCGGCGGTGGTGCTGGTGCGCTTTGGCAGGTTTCGCGGATCAAATGGCTTTGCCTTTATGATCACCGCGCCGCTGGTAATGCCAGATGTCATCACGGGCTTGTCGCTGTTGTTATTATTCGTCGCGCTTGCTCATGCCATTGGCTGGCCTGCGGACCGCGGTATGCTTACCATCTGGCTGGCGCATGTCACTTTCTGTACGGCTTATGTGGCGGTCGTTATTTCGTCGCGTCTGCGGGAACTGGATCGCTCGATAGAAGAAGCAGCGATGGATCTCGGTGCGATGCCGCTGAAAGTGTTTTTCGTCATTACGCTACCGATGATCATGCCTGCGATCATTTCTGGCTGGTTACTGGCTTTTACTTTGTCGCTTGATGATCTGGTGATCGCCAGCTTTGTTTCCGGGCCGGGAGCCACCACGTTACCGATGCTGGTCTTTTCCAGCGTGCGGATGGGGGTGAATCCGGAAATCAACGCCCTTGCAACGTTAATTCTCGGTGCGGTCGGAATTGTCGGATTTATCGCCTGGTATCTGATGGCTCGCGCAGAAAAACAGCGGATACGCGATATCCAGCGTGCAAGACATGGCTGAAGACACTAAAATTTGCCAACCTGGCTACATAATGCCGCGCATGCCGCGGCATTGTTTTCATGGAAGACGAAACGTTGGGATTTTTTAAGAAAACATCTTCATCTCATGCTCGCCTGAATGTGCCTGCGCTGGTGCAGGTAGCGGCGCTCGCCATTATTATGATCCGTGGCCTCGACGTGCTGATGATTTTCAATACGCTGGGCGTGCGCGGTATTGGCGAGTTCATTCATCGCAGCGTACAAACCTGGAGCTTAACGCTGGTATTTTTAAGCAGTCTGGTGCTGGTTTTTATCGAGATCTGGTGTGCGTTTTCACTGGTGAAAGGGCGTCGCTGGGCGCGCTGGCTATATCTGCTGACACAAATCACCGCCGCAAGTTACTTGTGGGCGGCTTCGCTGGGGTATGGTTATCCGGAGCTGTTCAGCATTCCCGGTGAATCAAAACGTGAAATCTTCCATAGCCTGATGCTGCAGAAGCTGCCGGATATGCTCATCCTGATGCTGCTGTTCGTTCCCTCGACCAGTCGGCGGTTCTTCCAGTTGCAATAATGTGTATAATCGTCGCCCCTGATGATGTGAAGGTCAATGTATGCAGTGCGCACTTTACGACGCGGGTCGCTGTCGTTCCTGTCAGTGGATAACGCAGCCGATTCCAGAGCAACTCTCCGCTAAAACCGCCGATCTTAAAAATCTGCTCGCCGATTTTCCGGTTGAGGAATGGTGCGCGCCGGTGTCAGGCCCGGAACAAGGGTTTCGTAATAAAGCCAAAATGGTGGTGAGTGGTAGCGTTGAAAAACCACTGCTCGGTATGCTGCATCGCGATGGCACGCCGGAAGACCTTTGTGACTGCCCGCTTTATCCTGCCTCTTTTGCGCCCGTTTTTGCGGCGCTAAAACCGTTTATCGCCTGTGCGGGGTTAACGCCCTACAACGTGGCGCGTAAGCGTGGCGAACTGAAATACATTCTGCTGACTGAAAGCCAGAGCGATGGCGGCATGATGCTGCGCTTTGTACTGCGTTCTGAAACCAAACTGGCACAACTGCGTAAGGCGCTGCCGTGGTTACAGGAACAACTACCGCAACTGAAAGTTATTACCGTCAATATTCAGCCGGTACATATGGCGATTATGGAAGGGGAGACGGAGATCTACCTGACTGAACAACAGGCGCTGGCAGAGCGTTTTAATGACGTACCGCTGTGGATCCGTCCGCAAAGTTTCTTCCAGACTAATCCGGCGGTCGCCAGCCAGCTGTACGCTACCGCGCGCGACTGGGTACGCAGCTGCCAGTTAAACATATGTGGGATCTGTTCTGCGGTGTGGGGGGCTTTGGTTTACACTGCGCGACGCCTGACATGCAGTTAACCGGGATCGAAATTGCGCCAGAGGCCATTGCCTGTGCAAAGCAGTCAGCCGCTGAACTGGGCTTAACTCGTTTACAATTTCAGGCGCTGGACTCCACTCAGTTTGCCACTGCTCAGGGGGAGGTGCCGGAGCTGGTGCTGGTTAACCCGCCGCGCCGCGGCATTGGTAAACCGCTGTGTGATTATCTCTCAACGATGGCACCGCGTTTTATCATCTACTCCAGCTGTAACGCCCAAACTATGGCGAAAGATATCCGCGAACTGCCTGGGTTTCGCATCGAACGGGTACAGCTTTTTGATATGTTCCCGCACACCGCGCACTATGAAGTGCTGACGCTGCTGGTGAAGCAATAAAAAAGCCGCAGGTGCGGCTTCAGATTGCTGATCAGGTGCGCTTTGTTCATGCCGGATGCGGCGTGTACGCCTTATCCGGCCTACAAAATCATGCTAAATCAATACATTGCAGAGTTGATGTGGGCCAGATAAGCGCAGCGCATCAGGCAATCTTACTTTTGTCATCAGTCTCAATTACTGCGGGAACCACTGGTCATTGATTTTCTGATATGTACCGTCAGCTTTAATTGCTGCCAGCGCGTTATTCAGTTTTTCCAGCAGAGCTTTGTTATCCGGACGTACAGCGATGCCCAGACCGGTGCCGAAGTATTGCGGATCGGTCACTTTTTCAGTAGCAACGCCCAGTTGCGGATTGGTTTTCAGCCATTCGTTTACCACCGCTGTGTCACCAAATACCCCATCAATACGACCATTTTTCAGATCGATAAAGGCATTCTGATAACTGTCATAGGAGACAGTTTTCACTTCGGGGTGCTGATCCTGAATATATTTCTGGTGCGTGGTGCCGTTTTCCATCCCAATACGTTTGCCTTTCAGATTGGCAAACGTTTGTAGGTAGTCTTTTGTTTGCAATCACGACGGCTGAGTTTTCATAGTAGGGCGTGGTAAAAGATACCTGCTTGCTACGCTCGGGCGTGATATCCATACCGGAGATTACGGCGTCATATTTTCTGAATTTCAGTGACGGGATCAGGCTGTCGAACGCGTGATTAGTAAAAGTACATTCTGCCTGCATTTGTTTGCACAAGGCTTTTGCCAGATCGATATCAAAGCCGACAATCTCATTATTAGCACCTATAGATTCAAAGGGTGGATAGGTGGCTGAAACGCCAAAATTGATTTTCTCTGCGGCAGAAGCACCGAAAGTAAAGGAAGCAAGTAAAGCGGCAAGAACTAACTTTTTCATGATGGAACTCCCGTCTGTCAATCTTATGATTTTTGGCCGTGTCTGCGGCATGGGATAATAATGTCATCAAGTGAATTTATATGCAATAAATATGATTAAATAATTTAAATGAAATAAAAAAAGACGGATAACTTAGTGAGTTGTCCGTCTTCATTATAAGAATTTATGCACTATGTAGGCCGGATAAGGCGTCCACGCCGCATCCGGCACAGGCACCGTGCTGATGTCTGATGCGACGCTGGCGCGTCTTATCAGACCTACAAACCCCCCGGCGAATGTACGCAGCTACATTAATTCCGCCGTTCGAATGCCAGTGCTTTGCGCTCGATCAGACGCATCATCAGCGTCAGCAGGCCGTTGACGACCAGGTAAATAATCCCTGCCGCACCGAACACCATTACATCGTAGGTGCGTCCGTACAACAACTGGCTGTATCCCATCACTTCCATCAGCGTAATGGTGTAAGCCAGAGAGGTACTTTTGAACACCAGCACCACTTCGTTGGAATAAGAAGAGAGCGAGCGTTTAAAGGCATACGGCAGCAGGATCGCCAGCGTATCTTTTTTGCTCATTCCCAGGGCGCTACAGGACTGCCACTGACCTTCTGGGATCGCACGAATTGCACCGTAAAACAGCTGCGTGGTATACGCCGCACTGTTCAGCGATAACGCAATCAGCGCACATAACCACGGTTCTGACAACAAATGCCACAGTGCCGGATACTCCTGCAAAGTCGGAAACTGGCCCGGCCCGTAATAAATCAGGAAGATCTGCACCAGCAGCGGCGTACCGGTAAACAGCGTGATATAACCCCGCACCAGCCACACCAGCACCGGCGTTTTCAGCGTCAGGATGATGGTAAAAATCAATGCCAGAATCAGTGCCACAATCAGCGAGGCAACGGTTAGCGTCAGGCTGGTGTGTAGCCCTTTCATCAGTTCGGGTAAATACTCAAACATTAGCTGGGCCTCCGCTCAAAACGTGTCGCGCGCAGGTCAATGCGTTTGAGAATGTACTGACTGAGCAGGGTGATCACCAGGTAAATCGCCGCCGCCACAATGTACCAGGTAAATGGTTCCTGGGTACGAGTAGCGATGCTTTTTGTTTGCAGCATTAAATCATTCACACTAATCAAACTGACCAGCGCGGTATCTTTCAGCAGCACCAGCCACTGGTTACCGAGGCCAGGCAGCGCATGACGCCACATCTGCGGCATCACCAGACGGAAAAAGATAGCCGATTTCGACAGCCCCAGCGCCTGACCAGACTCCCACTGACCCACCGGCACCGCTTTCAACGCGCCCCGAAGCGTTTGCGAGGCATAGGCGGCATACAGCAGTGACAGAGCGATGACACCACAAAGGAACGGGCTAACGTCGAAGTTCTCAATGTCCATCTGCACTGGGATCTGCACGAACCCAAGATTGATAGTGAAGCCATCCGAAAGCGTCAGCAGCAGCTGCGAGGAGCCAAAATAGATAAACAGCACCACCAGAATTTCTGGCAGGCCACGCAGAATGGTTACCAGCGCTGAACCTGCCCACGCGACAGGACGCCATTTTTCCGACTCCCATACCGCAAAGAACATCGCCAGCGCCAGCCCGACAATCAATGCACAAACGGCAAGGCCGACGGTCATCCCGGCGCGCTTGCTAAAGGAAAAAATTCATTCATCAGGAATTACTTCTGGAACCATTTGTTGTAGATGGTTTCGTAAGTGCCATCTTTCTTCACTTTTTCCAGCGCAGTGTTGAGTTTCTGCTGCAGCTCAGTGTTGCCCTGACGTACCGCGATGCCGAGGCCAGTGCCGAAGTAATCTTTATCGGTCACTTTGTCGCCCACCGCCGCCAGTTTCGGGTTATCTTTCAGCCACTCAGTGACCACTGCGGTGTCACCGAAGACGCCGTCGATACGCCCGTTTTGCAGATCCAGTTTTGCGTTCTGGTAGCTGTCATACGGAACGGTGGTGATTTCCGGGTGCTTATCCATAATGAATTTCTGGTGTGTCGTCCCGTTCTGTACGCCGACTTTTTTGCCTTTCAGCTGATCAACACTGGTGTATTTGCCTTGCTGACCCACAAACAGGGCAGAGTTGTCATAGTACGGGGTGGTAAACAGCACCTGCTTTTCACGCTCCGGAGTGATATCCATGCCCGCCATCACGGCTTCTACGCGACGGAATTTCAGGCTTGGGATCAGGCTGTCAAACGCCTGGTTAGAGAAAGTGCAGGTTGCATCAATCTCTTTACACAGCGCTTGTGCCAGGTCGACGTCAAAACCAACGATCTGGTTGTTTGCATCAATCGATTCAAACGGAGGATAGGATGCTTCGGTAGCAAAACGAATGGTTTCGGCAGCTGTGGCGGAAAGACTAAAACCTGCAATTAACGCGGCAATCAGAACTTTTTTCATTGTTGTTATCCCGAATCTTAGTGAGAGAGATAGTTTTTAAATGCTTCGGTTTGCGGCTCGGTAAAGCAGCTCGCGTCGCCTTGTTCTACGATATGACCATTTTCCATATACACCACTCGGCTGGCGGTTTTACGCGCCACTTCAACTTCGTGGGTGACGATCACCTGGGTAATATTCGTTTCTGCCAGCTCACGAATGATGCTGACGATTTGTGCCGTAATTTCCGGGTCCAGTGCGGCGGTCGGTTCATCGAACAGCAGTACCTGCGGTTCCATCATCAACGCACGGGCAATAGCAACACGCTGCTGCTGACCACCAGAAAGATGCAGCGGGTAACGATCGCTATAAGGTTTGAGACGCAGACGTTCCAGCAGTTTTTCTGCACGGGCCAGCGCCTGATCTTTACTCAACCCCAGTACACGGCAGGGCGCTTCAATCAGGTTTTGCTGCACGGTCAGATGCGGCCACAGGTTGTATTGCTGAAACACCATGCCAACGTTACGACGCAAATCGCGAATCGCTTTGTCAGAGGGTGTTTTGGTGAAATCGAAATGGTTGCCTGCAATGTTGAGCGTACCGGAGCGCGGCATCTCAAGCAGATTGAGTACACGCAGCAGCGAGCTTTTACCCGCGCCGCTGGGGCCAAGTAACACCAGCGTTTCGCCCTGTGGGCAATCCAGCGTGATATCGAACAGCGCCTGATGCGCGCCGTAGAAGCAATTAATGCCGTTTAATTGAATACTCATTGACACTCGTATACTGGCAGTCTGATAGCTATTGAGGTCGAAGATAGTACCGTTGACAGAATAATTATGCAATATTTCTGCTTTAAAAGTTAAAAGCAAAGCGCATTATTCAATAAACATAGCACAAAATAACGGGGGCGGTGGTCGGCGAGCATAAATGTCGGCATTCCTCACGAAATGCCGGACAATTTACGGGGTTTATTGGTTGTTCAAGGCGTTAGCGATTCTCGATGGACTGACGGAGCGTACCCGCCGTGGCATGAACGCTGCCGCCTAAGTAGCGTACATCGTCGATCACCCAACACTGGCCTTCCTGAATCATTAACACTTCATCCTGCCAGCTCTGATCACCCTGTTTTAGATCCACACGCAGAGGAATATTTCGCGCATCACGATTCGGGATTGTTGAGGCACTGGCAACACGGGCGCTCTCTGGCAAGGTTGTGCGACTGGAGAATGGATCGTTGGTCAGTAGTTCCCGATGGTTATTATCCCGGGAGGCATCGCTAAGCAGTGTCGCCAGTTTGTCGCTCAGATAAGGGCGCAAGGCGGTGATGTCGTTGCTGCGGTGCAAAATGCGGTAGTCATAAAATTGCTGGGCCACGTTACCCGGGCCTCCTTCAACGCAAGGACCACTGCGTGTGCCGTTATCTTTATAAGCTGGAGTGACTGTGGTGCAGGCACTGAGGAGCAGTGCGCAGGGGATAAGCATTGTCAATTTGCTGTAGCGCATAATGATTTCCTTATAAGCGATCGCTCTGAAAGCGTTCTACGATAATAATGATATCCTTTCAATAATAGCGTATCAGTCTGATAATGCTTTTGAGATCGAAGGCTTAGCAAACAAGGAGATCGATCATGCAATTTTCTACAACCCCAACTCTGGAAGGCCAGACCATCGTTGAATATTGCGGTGTGGTGACCGGCGAAGCGATTTTAGGTGCCAATATTTTCCGTGATTTCTTTGCCGGTATCCGCGATATCGTTGGCGGACGTTCCGGTGCGTATGAAAAAGAACTGCGTAAAGCACGGGAGATCGCCTTTGAGGAATTAGGCTCCCAGGCGCGGGCGCTGGGGGCCGATGCCGTCGTCGGTATTGATATCGACTACGAAACGGTCGGGCAAAACGGCAGTATGCTGATGGTTAGCGTCAGCGGTACGGCGGTGAAAACGCGTCGATGAGAAGAGTCTTCTGGCTGGTCGCTGCCGCTCTGTTATTGGCAGGGTGTGCAGGCGAAAAAGGCATTGTCGAGAAAGAGGGATATCAGCTTGATACCCGACGCCAGGCGCAGGCGGCGTATCCGCGCATTAAAGTGCTGGTGATCCACTACACCGCAGATGATTTTGATAGCTCGCTGGCGACACTGACCGATAAGCAGGTCAGCTCGCATTATCTGGTCCCTGCGGTACCACCGCGATACAACGGTAAACCGCGCATCTGGCAACTGGTGCCGGAACAAGAACTGGCCTGGCATGCGGGGATTAGCGCCTGGCGCGGGGCAACGCGCCTTAACGACACCTCTATTGGCATTGAGCTGGAAAACCGTGGCTGGCAAAAATCGGCCGGAGTGAAATATTTTGCCCCGTTTGAACCGGCACAGATTCAGGCGCTTATTCCACTGGCGAAAGATATTATTGCCCGTTATCACATCAAGCCGGAAAACGTAGTGGCACATGCGGATATCGCACCGCAGCGCAAAGACGATCCGGGGCCATTATTTCCCTGGCAGCAACTGGCGCAGCAGGGGATTGGTGCTTGGCCGGATGCGCAGCGGGTTAACTTTTACCTTGCCGGGCGCGCGCCGCACACACCGGTAGATACCGCGTCATTGCTGGAGCTTTTGGCGCGCTACGGTTATGACGTTAAACCTGATATGACACCGCGCGAGCAGCGGCGCGTGATTATGGCATTCCAGATGCATTTCCGCCCGACGTTATATAACGGCGAAGCGGATGCAGAAACTCAGGCGATTGCCGAAGCATTGCTGGAGAAATACGGGCAGGATTAGCGCGGCAGTTTTCCGTGGTCGCGTAGCCAGGCGGCAGTTTTCTCGATACCTTCATCCAGGGTGATGACCGGCTGATAACCTAACTCTTCCTGCGCACGCGTAATATCCAGCGTAAAGTCAAAATTCAACTTGGAGACGCCGTAGTGGGTCAGCGGCGGCTCTTTTGCTGACTTGCGGCCTAAACGCTCCATGCTGCGGGCGATCATATCCAGCATCGGGTAGGGGACGGAACGAATACGACAGTCAATATTCAACTCGTCGATCAGCTTCTGCACGATGCTGCACAGTGTGCGATGCTCGCCGTTGGTGATGTTGTACACACGCCCGGAAGGTAGCTTATCGCAGGCTTCCTGGCTTGCCAGCCACATTGCGTGCACGGCATTTTCATAGTAGGTCATATCGACCAGCGCACTGCCGCCATGCGGTAACAGAATACTGCCGTAGTGGTGCATCATATGCGCCAGACGGGGAATAAAGACTTTATCGTGCGGTCCGAACAGACTTTGTGGGCGCAGAATAGTAAAGCGCGTTTGTGGATTCGCCTGCGAAAACATATTGATCACTTCTTCGCTGGCTGCTTTGCTGCGGGCAAACTCGTTGGCGAAGCGGTGAGGGCGAAAATCTTCTTTAATATCGCGATGGTGGTGATAATCGAAGTACAGGGAGGGGGAAGAGATATGAATAAAGTTACGCACACCCCAGGCGACAGCCCATTCACCCAGGCGGCGAGTGGCGCGAACGTTAGCCAGATCGAAAGCCTGTTGTGTCCCCCAGGGTGAGGTAAAGCTGGAGCAGTGCCACAGCGTATCAATGCCCGCGAGCATCACTTTAGCTTGTGATGAAACCAGCTCGGTCAGATCCGCCGGAACAAACTCTGCGCCCATTTTTTCCAGCAATTTGCCCATTGCCTCGTTGCGACCGGTCGCTCGCACGCTGATGCCTTTCTGGCATAAAAACTCTACCGCGTTTCGACCTAAGCCGCTGGTGGTGCCGGTAACCAGTACCTTCATATCAATCCACTGTTGTTGAGAAAATAACGTGCGCATTCTTCCGTGATTTCCCCCATGATGCAATGGGAAACATGAAAGAATAACGCAGGTTTTGTCGATTAATCTGTGCTTTGTTCTGCCAGTCTGGCGATTTGTTTTGCCATTCCGCGAAAAATAAACAGATGCGCGGGGATCATCAATAACCAGTAAAACAGCCCCGGCATACCGTGCGGATGCCAGAAAGCGCGGACATCGATAGTACGATAGTCGCCTTTATCTTCCAGGCTAAAACACAGTCGTCCCAGCCCCGGCGCTTTCATGCCAAATAACAACGTAAGTTGTTTTTCCGGTTCAACGACAATCACTTTCCAGCTATCTACCGCATCGCCAGTCTGTAAATATTCGCGCTCCGGGCGGCCTTTCGCCAGCTTATGACCGATCGCGCGGTCCATCAACGCCCGTGTCTGCCACAAAATATTGCCAAAGAAATAACGCTCTTTACCGCCGATTTGGTTCACTACCTGCCATAAAGCAGCAAGGCTGGCGGACGTTTTAACGGTAAACCCCGCCTGTTTGGCAAAATAACCGTACTCCGGTCGCCAGCGGGCAAAGGCCTGAGCGTCGTAGCCCCAGTCGCTGGAGTTGACCAGTTTTTCCTCCTCTTTCAACGTGCTACGTACCGCGTCATCGAAAGCGATCAGCCGTTGTGGGATGAGTGCACGTAGCGCGGTATCATCCGCCAGCAGATCGTGTTTCAGCCCCTGAATCAACGCCCTGGCGGTGGTGGGCGGTACGGAAGTAATCACATTGAGAAACCACACCGAAATCCAGCGGGTGGGGAGGGGGATGGGGATCAACCAGCGGCGCTTACCGCTCACCGCCATAAAATGTTCAAACTGTTGCTGATAACTGAGCACCTCTGGTCCGGCGGCTTCGAAGATGCGGTGTTCGCTGGCCGGATGATCTAACAACGCCACCAGATAGTGCAGCAAGTTTTCCAGCGCGATGGGCGTGGTGCGTGAACGTACCCAGCGTGGCGGCGTTAACACTGGCAGGTTGTAGACCATATCGCGCATGACTTCGAACGCCGCTGAACCTGCGCCAACGATAATTCCGGCCCGAAGTTCGGTCACAGGTACATTCGCTTCACGAAGAATGTCCGCCGTAGCCTGACGAGCACGCAGATGATCCGACTGCTCATGTGGCGGGGCCTGCAACGAACTGAGAAAGATTAATTGCTTAACTGGTACTTCACGTAGCGCATCGCGGACGTTGAGAGCCACCTGGCGCTCCTGAGCGATAAAATCGCCGCCTTCGCCCATGCTGTGCACCAGAAAATAGACGGTATCGATATCCTGCAACAGGGCCGGAAGGTTATCCGGCCAGCTGAGATCGACTTTATGGCAACTGACGTTTGCCAGTTGCAGCTTTGCAAGCCTGTCGACATGACGTGCTGCCGCCAGGATCTGATGCCCTTGCTGGCTGAGTGTGCGCACCAGATGCTGACCAATGTAGCCACTGGCACCGAGAACTAAAATGCGTTGCGGCACGTCTCTCTCCTTAACGCGCCAGGAATGCGCGCCAGTGGGCGGCGACTTCCGCCAGTTGTTCGCGCGAGACGTCAAGATGCGTCACCAGGCGGACAATCGGCGAGGCGTTAATCAGCACGTTTCTCACTTTCATGTATTCGCCTAACGCGGCAGCATTTTCTTCCCCGACGCGAACAAACAGCATATTAGTGTCCTGACGCATCACATCCGCGCCTGCTTCACGCAGTTGCTCCGCCATCCAGGCGGCGTTGTCGTGATCTTCCTGCAACCGTGCGACGTTATTTTTCAGGGCATACATCCCGGCGGCAGCCAGAATCCCGGACTGACGCATCCCGCCACCGGCCATTTTCCGCCAGCGGATGGCACGTTTAATGTAATCACGATTACCGACGAGTAATGAACCGACTGGCGTCCCAAGACCTTTCGACAGGCAAATGGTGAACGAATCACAATATTGCGTGATCTCTTTCAGTTCGCAGCCGTAAGCCACCACGGCATTAAAGATGCGCGCACCGTCAACATGCAGCGCCAGATTGCGCTCGCGGGTAAATTCCCATGCTTCTTTCAGGTATTCACGCGGCAGCACTTTGCCGTTGTGGGTGTTTTCCAGACTGAGTAATTTGGTGCGGGCGAAATGGATATCGTCGGGTTTGATTTTCATCGCCACTTTATCCAGCGGTAGCGTGCCGTCGGCAGCCGCGTCGATGGGTTGCGGCTGAATACTGCCCAGCACCGCTGCGCCACCGGCTTCAAACAGATAGTTATGCGCGGCCTGACCGACAATATACTCTTCGCCACGTTCGCAGTGACTGAGCAGAGCGACCAGGTTGGCCTGAGTGCCGGTAGGCAGAAAAATGGCGGCTTCTTTACCGGAAAGCTCTGCTGCATAGTCCTGCAGAGCATTAACGGTAGGGTCGTCTCCGTAAACGTCGTCCCCAACCGGGGCGGCCATCATCGCTTCGAGCATGGCGCGGCTCGGTCGGGTAACGGTATCACTGCGTAAATCAATCATGGCATGTCCTTATTATGACGGGAAATGCCACCCTTTTTACCTTAGCCAGTTCGTTTTCGCCAGTTCGATCACTTCATCGCCGCGTCCGCTGATGATTGCGCGCAACATATACAAGCTAAATCCTTTGGCCTGTTCGAGTTTGATCTGCGGTGGAATGGCTAACTCTTCTTTGGCGACCACCACATCCACCAGCACCGGACCGTCGATGGAGAAGGCGCGTTGCAGGGCTTCATCAACTTCAGACGCTTTTTCTACACGGATACCCGTAATGCCGCACGCTTCGGCAATGCGGGCAAAGTTTGTGTCGTGTAGTTCGGTGCCGTCAGTCAAATAGCCACCAGCTTTCATCTCCATCGCCACAAAGCCCAGCACGCTGTTGTTAAAGACGACAATTTTCACTGGCAGTTTCATCTGCACTACTGAGAGGAAATCGCCCATCAACATGCTAAAACCGCCATCGCCGCACATGGCGACCACCTGACGTTCTGGCTCTGTCGCCTGCGCACCCAGCGCCTGCGGCATGGCGTTAGCCATCGAACCGTGGTTAAACGAACCTAACAGGCGACGCTTGCCGTTCATTTTTAGATAACGTGCCGCCCACACCGTTGGCGTACCAACGTCACAGGTGAAAATAGCGTCATCGGCGGCAAAATGACTAATTTGCTGCGCCAGATATTGCGGGTGAATGGCTTTCTCGCTTGGTTTAGCTAAATCGTCCAGCCCTTTGCGGGCGTCGCGGTAATCTTCCAGCGCTTTATCCAGAAACTTGCGATCGGCTTTTTCTTCCACCAATGGAAGCAATGCACGCAGAGTCGACTTGATATCGCCGACCAGTGCCATATCCACCTTGCTGTGAGCGCCGATGCTGGCTGGGTTGATATCAATCTGAATGATTTTGGCATCGGTCGGGTAGAAGGCGCGGTAGGGAAATTGCGTGCCGAGTAGCACTAACGTGTCGGCGTTCATCATGGTATGGAAACCTGACGAGAAGCCGATTAACCCGGTCATTCCAACATCATACGGATTATCGTATTCGACATGTTCTTTACCGCGCAGGGCATGAACAATAGGCGCTTTAATTTTCCCGGCAAACTCAACTAACTCTTTATGCGCCCCCGCGCAGCCGCTGCCACACATCAGGGCGATATTGCTGGAATAACGCAGCAGTTGCGCCAGTTTGCGTAACTCTTCTTCTTCCGGCGTCACGACTGGTTGTGGCGCATGATACCAGTGCGTGGTTGCCCCTTCTGGCGCAGGTTTTAACGCCACGTCGCCTGGTAACACGACAACCGAAACGCCACGGTTAAGCACCGCTTTGCGCATGGCAATCGCCAGTACTTGTGGGATCTGCTCCGGGCTGGAAACCAGCTCGCAATAGTGACTACATTCGCGGAATAGCTCTTGTGGGTGGGTTTCCTGGAAATAGCCGCTGCCAATTTCGCTGGAGGGAATATGAGCGGCAATCGCCAGTACCGGAACGTGATTGCGGTGGCAATCAAACAGGCCGTTGATTAAGTGCAGGTTGCCGGGGCCGCACGATCCGGCGCAGACCGCCAGTTCTCCGCTAAGTTGTGCTTCAGCGCCAGCGGCAAAGGCCGCCACTTCTTCGTGGCGGGTGGACATCCACTCGATGGTGCCCATGCGATTAAGACTGTCACTAAGACCATTCAGAGAGTCGCCTGTGACTCCCCAGATGCGTTTCACCCCTGCCGATTCGAGTGTTTTGGCGATATAAGCTGCAACCGTTTGTTTCATGGTTCTCCATCTCCTGAATGTGATAACGGTAACAAGTTTAGTTCATCTGACGGAGGGGGAAGGGATGGGAGAGAAAGGAGGCACTAACGGTTAAATAGCCCGATGAAAGGAATATCATCGGGCATAAGGCGATTATGCGAGAACCAAATCCCCCTGCGGATGGCAGGAGCAGGCCAGTACGTAACCTTCAGCGATTTCGGCGTCGGTCAGCGTCATTGTACTGCTCACCGTATATTCACCGGAAACCACTTTTGTCTTACAGCAGCCGCAAACACCCGCACGGCAGGCAGCGACAACCGGAACGTTATTGCTTTCCAGCGCCTCCAGTAGCGTGGTGCCAACCGGGGCGTAAAATTCTCGTGCCGGTTGCAGTTTGGTGAATTTCAGACCGCTGGTCGCCGCTTCTGCTACTGGGGTGAAGAATTTCTCTTTAAAGAAACGCGTCACGCCGAGCGCTTTCACTTCCTGCTCTACCCAATCCATATACGGAGCCGGGCCGCAGGTCATCACGGTACGTGAAGCTAAGTCAGGTACACCTGCCAGCAGTTCGCGAGTGAGACGACCAGCGATAAAGCCTTCGGTAACGTTATTTTCTGCCACCAGCGTTACCGGATAGTTACGCCACTCATCGGCGAAAATAACATCCTGCGGCGTACGCACGTTGTAGATCACCCGCACATCGGCCTGTGGACGGTTCTTCGCAAGCCAGCGACGCATCGACATAATCGGCGTGACGCCGCAGCCTGCCGCCAGTAACAGGAATTTATCTTCTGCTTTATCGTCGCAGGTAAATTCCCCCATCGCGTCCGAAAGCCAGAGATAATCACCGCGTTTTACATCGCGCGTCAGCCACTGGGAGCCGACACCGTCATCAATCCGCCGCACGGTCAGGGTGATATATTCACTCACGCCTGGCGTGGAGGAAATGGTGTAAGCACGCAGCGTTTCCGCTGAGTTTCGCACGCTGACCAGTGCATATTGCCCGGCGCGATATGGGTAGTAATCGTGGCAAATCAGGGAAATCGTCCACACATCCGGCGTTTCTTGCGTAATGTGATGAACCTGCATCCGCCACGGGCATTGATTCGTTGGCATCGTCATCGACAAACTCCTTACGCGCTCAACAGTTGCTTCATGTCTTCTTCAACAGTGGTGATAGAACGCAGGCCGAATTTCTCGTTCAGCACCGCCAGCAGGTCTGGTGTCAGGAAACCAGGTGCAGTCGGGCCGGTGACGATATTTTTCACGCCCAGAGAAAGCAGCGTCAGCAGAATGACGATCGCTTTCTGTTCAAACCAGGAGAGCACCAGCGACAGCGGCAGATCGTTCACACCACAGCCCAGTTTCTCTGCCAGAGTGACAGCCAGAATAATCGCTGAGTAAGCATCGTTACATTGACCTGCATCTACCAGACGCGGCAGACCTTCGATATCGCCAAACTCAAGTTTGTTAAAGCGATATTTACCACAGGCGAGGGTCAGGATCAGGCAGTCATCCGGCACGATGGTGGCGAAATCGGTGAAGTAGTGGCGCTCGCCGCGTGCGCCGTCACAGCCACCAAGCAGGAAGATATGACGCAGTTTTTCACGGCTCACCAGATCAATCAGCGTATCAGCAGCGCCAAGCAGCGTCTGGCGACCAAAACCCACGGTGATAAGGTGCGGAATTTCGCTGTACGGGAAGCCTGCCATCTGTTGCGCCTGGGTGATAACCGCAGAGAAATCATCACCGTCCAGATGACGCACGCCAGGCCAGCCAACAATGCTGCGGGTCCAGATACGATCGTCATAAGCGCTTACGGTTGGGTCGATGATGCAGTTCGAGGTCATCACGATGGGGCCAGGGAAACGAGCGAACTCCACTTGCTGATTCTGCCAGCCGCTGCCGTAGTTACCGACCAGATGCTTGAATTTACGCAGCTCCGGGTAGCCATGCGCAGGCAGCATTTCGCCGTGGGTGTAGACATTAACGCCCGTGCCTTCGGTCTGTTCCAGCAGGTTGTAGAGATCTTTGAGATCGTGACCGGAAATCAGAATGCATTTACCCGCCGTCGCTTTGACGTTGACCTGGGTTGGCGTCGGGTGACCGTATTTACCGGTTTCGCCTGCATCCAGAATGCTCATCACTTTGAAGTTCATCTGGCCGATTTCCATTGAACACTCAAGAAGCGCGTTCATATCGGCAGGCCAAGTCCCCAGCCACGCCATGATTTTATGGTACTGGGCATAAATATCGTTGTCGTATTGACCGAGAACATGCGCGTGTTCCATATAGGCCGCCGCACCTTTCAGGCCATACAGGCACAGCAGACGCAGGCCGAGAATGTTTTCGCCAATCGCCGCTTTATCTTTGTTAGGGGTAAATTCTGCTGCCTGACGTTGCAGCTCGCCGAGATCATCGCTCACCAGTTGCAGGTCAGCCATCGGGTTATCGACGCGCGCGTGGCATCTACAGCCAGGCATTGTGCTTTCAGCGCCTCGCGCAAGGCAATCGCTTCACGAGCGTAGCCGACAATACGAGGAGAATCGAAGTTAACGTTGGTCAGGGTTGAGAAAAAGGCACGTGGCGCGAAGCTGTCAACATCGTGGTTGATGATGCCGTATTCACGCGCTTTTACCGCCCAGGCAGAAAGCCCTTGCAGCGCCGCGATGAGTAAATCCTGAAGGTCAGAAGTTTCCGCCGTTTTACCACACATCCCCTGCGCGTATGAGCAGCCGTTTCCTGCCGGAGTACGGATAGTTTGTTCACATTGCACACAAAACATGATCACACCTTTTAAAGTTATATTTAATATACATGTTTAAGGTTAAGACGCTTAACGCGGGGATAAAAGGGATTTTTCATGCAACTTTAAGGGAGATTGATTTAGCGCAATTTTGGCGGCAGGGATCTACCGCCAGAGAGGTATTACGCAGAGAAAAAGGCGATGAGGATCGGCACTAACAGGCTAAGAATAAAACCGTGAACAATTGCCGCCGGGACCATATCCAGCCCGCCAGTACGTTGAAGAACGGGCAGGGTGAAATCCATTGATGTGGCACCGCATAAGCCCAGTGCAGTAGAGCGGCTGCGGCGAATCAGCCCAGGGATCAACATAATAGCAATCAGTTCACGGGCCAGATCATTAAAAAACGCCGCGCTCCCGATTACCGGACCAAAAGATTCGGTCAATAAAATACCGGAAAGAGAATACCAGCCGAAACCGGAGGCCATTGCCAGCGCGGTATTGATGGGGAGATCAAGAATAAAGGCGTTAATTAAACCACCAATTAATGAACTGACAACCACCACCACGGCGACAATCATTCCCCGGCGATTAAGGACAATCTGCTTTAAGGTCATGCCATTATTGCGCAACTGAATACCAACGAGGAAAAGTAGCAAAATTAACGTGTATTCACTGGCTTCGGTCGCGTGTTGTAAGAAAGCCAGTCCACTCAGACCAATGGCAAAACCAATCACTACTACGCCGCACAGTTTTAGCGACTCCAGCGCATCGCAATACGCGACGGGAGTTTTTCTTGCTGATGGTGGTTGCGCCACGGCAGGCCTCGCTCCAGCCACATCAGGGCGGCAATATTACACAGTAAAATAACGGTAATACTGACGGCAGAATAATGCAGAATCGCCAACAGGTTACTGGCGAGGTTATCGAGAAACGCCAGACTGATACCCATAAAAAAGAGAATAAGGTAAACCATCCAGCTTAATAGCTGATTAATAACTTTTAACGAAGCTTGTTGGCGAAGCGGAATGAGGTAACCCACAATCAGGGGAACCAGAATGATTAACAGCCCAGAAAACATGAAAACCCAGTCCTTGCAAAGATGAAGTCGAAATGCGCGATGACACACTACTGAAAGCGGAAGGACGAGTAAAGTTGCAATTAAAAGGAAATGTTATGCATAAGGAGCAGTAGAGTATTCGTTTTCATTTAAAGATATTCTTGCGCTTTAATTACAAACTGCACCGATGTTGGTGGCGTCAAAATCGCCGAGGCGTTCCCTGAAGGCCGGGGCAGCCCACATGGATGTGGGCTGAGGGCGCGTTTTACAGGGATGTTACCTCGCGCCCGACCCGGTAGCCGTAAGGGATAAGTCGAGGGCACCGCGCAGCGGCGATTTTGTTCGCCAGAGCCCGGGGGGGCAGGGGGCGGCGGCGATTGGCCGCCCCCTGCGCGCTCCTTGCGCCAGTGGCAATATGTGGCTTAGCTCATGAAAGGAGCGCAACAAGATGATGAATCAACATATAACAACATCTTAAAAAAAGGCCTGACATTACGCCAGGCCTTCTGCGTTAATTAATCACGCTTTTCCAGCAGGGTCCGGTAAATCAGACCACCGATAATGCCGCCGACAATTGGCACCACCCAGAAGAACCACAGTTGTTCTAATGCCCAGCCGCCCTGGAAGATAGCAACCGCGGTGCTGCGCGCCGGGTTAACAGAAGTGTTAGTCACCGGAATACTAATTAAGTGAATCAGGGTTAAGGCCAGACCAATAGCGATCGGCGCAAAACCTGCCGGCGCGAATTTGGCGGTTGCGCCGTGGATCACCAACAGGAAACCTGCACTCAATACCAGTTCAACTACCAGCGCGGAAAGCATGGAATAACCGCCTGGTGAATGCTCGCCATAACCGTTAGAAGCAAAACCGCTGGCTGCCGCGTCAAAACCCGTTTTACCACTGGCAATTAAATACAGCAGCGCCGCTGCAACAATACCGCCGACAACCTGGGCAATTACGTAGCCAACGACTTCTTTTGCCGGAAAACGTCCGCCAGCCCATAAACCAATAGTGACCGCCGGGTTAAAATGACCACCAGAAATATGACTAACAGCAAAGGCCATCGTCAGAACGGTCAGACCGAACGCCAACGCCACGCCGGCAAAACCAATGCCTAATTCCGGGAAGCCTGCGGCCAGTACAGCACTACCACAGCCACCAAAAACAAGCCAGAAAGTACCAAAACATTCAGCTGCTAATTTTCTGAACATATCCACCTCAATTAAAAATTGACCCTGTGAAAAATATGGTCGTTTTATAGGGTCGTCGTAAAAAAATGACGACGGAAATAATGCGTGGCTATTTTAAAAACGAAGGCGAGTCATTCACCAGATAAATAAATCCAGTAAATTTGATTTAGGGCAACAGCGGGTTGCCCCATATAGTCATTTGTCTGATTGACAGTGTAGTGCACGCAAAAGATTTAATCCTTTAGGCGTAATAAAAAATAATATATCATGCTAATTATTTGATTTTGTTGTTTTTGCAGACTTATCAGCAAGAGGGAGTATAACGCGATTATTCGCTCATTTTTCAGACATTTGCCATGCTTAAATGTGATGTCATCACGTATTAGCAAGGCCTTTCCCGTTATACTGCCAGCGTAAAGGATAAGTCACATATTTCTGGAGGGGATATGATTCTTGAGCGCGTTGAAATTGTGGGTTTTCGCGGTATCAACCGTTTGTCGTTGATGCTGGAACAAAACAACGTCCTGATTGGGGAGAACGCGTGGGGTAAATCCAGCTTGCTGGACGCCTTAACCCTGCTGCTATCGCCAGAATCAGATCTCTACCATTTTGAGCGCGACGATTTCTGGTTCCCGCCGGGAGATATCAACGGGCGAGAACATCATCTGCATATTATTTTGACCTTCCGCGAATCGCTGCCAGGCCGACATCGGGTTCGCCGTTATCGGCCGCTGGAAGCGTGCTGGACGCCATGCACCGATGGCTATCACCGTATTTTTTATCGTCTGGAAGGGGAGAGTGCGGAAGACGGCAGCGTGATGACACTGCGCAGTTTTCTCGATAAAGACGGACATCCGATTGATGTCGAGGATATTAACGATCAGGCACGCCATCTGGTGCGTTTAATGCCGGTGCTGCGCTTGCGTGATGCCCGTTTTATGCGCCGTATTCGTAACGGCACGGTGCCAAATATCCCTAATGTGGAAGTCACCGCGCGCCAGCTCGATTTCCTCGCCCGTGAGTTATCCTCACATCCGCAAAATCTCTCTGATGGGCAGATTCGTCAGGGACTTTCCGCAATGGTACAGCTGCTTGAGCATTATTTCTCTGAGCAGGGGGCCGGACAGGCGCGATATCGTTTAATGCGGCGGCGGGCCAGCAATGAGCAACGAAGCTGGCGCTATCTGGACATCATCAACCGGATGATTGACCGACCTGGAGGGCGCTCGTATCGGGTTATTTTGCTCGGCCTGTTTGCTACTTTATTGCAGGCAAAAGGCACATTGAGACTGGATAAAGACGCGCGTCCATTGTTGCTGATCGAAGATCCAGAAACCCGTTTACACCCCATTATGCTTTCAGTTGCCTGGCATCTGTTGAATCTTCTGCCATTGCAGCGCATTGCCACCACCAACTCGGGTGAGTTGCTTTCGTTAACGCCGGTAGAGCATGTTTGCCGACTGGTACGTGAGTCCTCGCGCGTTGCCGCCTGGCGTCTGGGGCCGAGTGGCTTGAGTACCGAAGATAGCCGACGCATATCCTTTCACATTCGTTTTAACCGTCCGTCATCGCTGTTTGCACGCTGCTGGTTGCTGGTGGAAGGGGAAACGGAAACCTGGGTTATCAATGAACTGGCGCGTCAGTGCGGACATCATTTTGATGCCGAAGGGATCAAGGTCATTGAGTTTGCCCAGTCCGGGCTAAAGCCACTGGTTAAATTTGCCCGCCGAATGGGGATTGAATGGCATGTACTGGTCGATGGCGATGAAGCAGGGAAGAAATATGCCGCTACGGTACGCAGCCTGTTGAATAACGATCGGGAAGCCGAACGAGAACATTTAACGGCGTTACCGGCGCTGGATATGGAACATTTTATGTATCGCCAGGGATTTTCCGATGTGTTCCACCGCGTGGCGCAAATCCCGGAAAATGTACCGATGAATCTACGCAAAATTATCTCGAAAGCGATCCATCGCTCTTCCAAACCCGATCTTGCCATTGAAGTGGCAATAGAGGCAGGACGTCGTGGTGTGGACTCCGTACCGACGCTGCTGAAAAAAATGTTCTCACGCGTGCTGTGGCTGGCGCGCGGTCGCGCGGATTAACCGCGAAACATCGTGGCCATTTGTGGCTGAATAGCGTCGAGCATCTCATAGCGCCGACGGTATTCAGCCCGTTTTTTACTGGCGATTTCGGCAATCTCTTTTCGTGCTATCTGTGCTGGAAGGCGGTAATGGCGTTCAGCATCACATACGCCGCCAACCGATTCCCAGAAAGCGTTGTAATCAGCGTGGATCTTGCCTTCTTTATCGCGATAACGCAGGCTGCGGTAAATATGCGTTTCATTGCTGACGGCAATAATCTGCTCTACCTGCAAACGTTGGGCAAACAGACAGGCCGCTTCCATCACGAGGCGTTTGGGAAATAGCCCGTGGCAGGCTTTCGTCGCATTCTGGATTTCCTGATGTGGAATTTCCCATTTTGCGCCTTGCAGTCCGCCAATAAACATCGTTCTTTTCCCCTGATATTCACACAGGGTAAACGTGATCTCTGCCAGAGGAATACCTTCGCTGTTGCGAAACAGGATTGTGCTGTCACCTTCTTTATCCATTGAGATCATCATGGTCAGCTCAAGCGTGAACTGCTCGCCGTTTTTGCCTTCCAGCTTCGCCAGTTGCAGCCCGGGGGTATTCAAATATAAGCTGAATTCTTCCGCCGACATACATCCGCGGAGTAACGCATAATGGTAACGTAACGCCTCCAGCAATTGCTTACGGCTAAGATTCGCCGCAAGGTAAGGGCGATGCAGACGCACAGGCAGTCGCGGCTGGCGCGTTAACAACACATTGAGATTAGGCCAGTGGGAAAGTTCGTTCATCCACTCAACGCTTAAACGCGGCATAATCAACGAGCGCAGCAAAAATTTCTGGCGAAAACTACGGCGATGCCAGAATTTACCCGGCCGACACTGTCCACGTGCCAGACTAAGAAAAAGTGACAGGCTGCTGAGAGATTCAGATGGCGTAAAGGTCCGTTCAGTTAGCTGCGACATATTCATGAAATCAATGGTTATACATGACGTCGATTTCACCATTGCGTATCTTAACCAAACATCAATAGTGTGATTACTAACGTAAATATTAGGGTTTTGTTGATATTTCGTTGAAGTTAATGACCCGGATTGGCATATGGAGTATTCAGAATATTTATGAAAAAGCGGAAAACCGTGAAGAAGCGTTACGTTATTGCGCTGGTGATAGTCATCGCCGGACTGATTACGTTATGGAGAATTCTTAACGCACCCGTGCCGACTTATCAGACACTGATTGTGCGCCCCGGTGATTTACAGCAAAGCGTGCTGGCGACCGGAAAGCTGGACGCGCTGCGTAAGGTTGATGTGGGCGCGCAGGTCAGCGGTCAGTTGAAAACTCTGTCGGTGGCGATTGGCGATAAAGTAAAAAAAGACCAGCTTTTAGGGGTTATTGATCCTGAACAGGCTGAAAACCAGATTAAGGAGGTCGAAGCAACGCTGATGGAGCTACGTGCGCAGCGGCAGCAGGCGGAAGCGGAGCTGAAACTGGCGCGGGTGACGTATTCCCGTCAGCAACGTCTGGCACAAACGCAGGCGGTTTCACAGCAGGAGCTCGACACCGCCGCGACGGAGATGGCTGTGAAACAGGCGCAAATTGGCACCATTGACGCGCAAATCAAGCGCAATCAGGCTTCTCTCGATACGGCTAAAACCAATCTCGATTACACTCGCATCGTTGCCCCGATGGCCGGGGAAGTCACGCAAATCACCACTCTGCAAGGCCAGACGGTGATTGCCGCACAACAAGCACCGAACATTCTGACGCTGGCAGATATGAGCACCATGCTGGTAAAAGCGCAGGTTTCTGAAGCGGATGTAATCCACCTGAAGCCGGGGCAAAAAGCTTGGTTTACGGTGCTTGGCGATCCACTGACGCGCTACGAGGGGCAAATCAAGGATGTACTACCGACGCCGGAAAAGGTTAACGACGCTATTTTCTATTACGCCCGTTTTGAAGTCCCCAACCCCAATGGTTTGCTGCGGCTGGATATGACTGCGCAAGTGCATATTCAGCTCACCGATGTGAAAAATGTGCTGACGATCCCTCTGTCGGCGTTAGGCGATCCGGTTGGCGATAATCGTTATAAAGTCAAATTGTTGCGTAATGGTGAAACACGCGAGCGTGAAGTGACGATTGGCGCACGTAACGATACCGATGTTGAGATTGTCAAAGGGCTGGAAGCGGGCGATGAAGTGGTGATTGGTGAGGCCAAACCAGGAGCTGCACAATGACGCCTTTGCTCGAATTAAAGGATATTCGTCGCAGCTATCCTGCCGGTGATGAGCAGGTTGAGGTGCTGAAGAGCATCACCCTCGATATTTATGCCGGTGAGATGGTAGCGATTGTTGGCGCTTCAGGTTCCGGTAAATCGACCCTGATGAATATTCTCGGCTGTCTGGATAAGGCCACCAGCGGCACCTATCGCGTCGCCGGTCAGGATGTTGCCACACTGGACGCCGATGCGCTGGCGCAACTGCGCCGCGAGCATTTCGGCTTTATTTTCCAGCGTTACCATTTACTTTCGCATTTAACCGCCGAGCAGAACGTTGAAGTACCCGCCGTCTATGCCGGTCTTGAGCGGAAACAGCGGCTGCTTCGCGCCCAGGAGTTACTGCAACGACTGGGGCTGGAAGACCGTACAGAGTATTATCCGGCACAGCTTTCGGGTGGTCAGCAACAGCGCGTCAGCATCGCGCGGGCATTGATGAACGGCGGTCAGGTAATTCTTGCCGATGAACCAACCGGCGCACTGGACAGCCATTCTGGCGAAGAGGTGATGGCGATCCTGCATCAGCTGCGCGATCGCGGGCATACGGTGATTATCGTCACCCACGATCCGCAGGTCGCTGCTCAGGCCGAGCGGGTGATCGAAATTCGCGACGGCGAAATTGTGCGCAATCCTCCCGCCATTGAAAAAGTGAATGTTGCTGGCGGGACGGAGCCTGTTGTCAACACGGTGTCTGGCTGGCGGCAGTTTGTCAGCGGTTTTAACGAGGCGCTGACGATGGCATGGCGGGCGCTGGCAGCGAATAAAATGCGTACTTTACTGACCATGCTGGGGATTATTATCGGTATTGCGTCGGTGGTTTCCATTGTCGTGGTGGGTGACGCCGCCAAACAAATGGTGCTGGCGGATATTCGTTCTATTGGTACGAATACTATTGATGTCTATCCCGGGAAAGATTTTGGCGATGACGATCCGCAATATCAGCAGGCGCTGAAGTACGACGACTTAATCGCCATCCAAAAACAACCGTGGGTCGCCTCAGCCACACCTGCCGTCTCGCAAAACCTGCGCCTGCGTTATAACAATGTTGATGTTGCTGCCAGTGCCAATGGCGTGAGCGGCGATTATTTTAATGTCTATGGCATGACCTTCAGTGAAGGAAACACCTTTAATCAGGAGCAGCTGAACGGTCGTGCGCAGGTCGTGGTTCTCGACAGTAATACTCGCCGCCAGCTTTTCCCCCATAAAGCAGATGTGGTTGGCGAGGTGATTCTGGTCGGCAATATGCCCGCCAGAGTCATTGGTGTGGCGGAAGAAAAACAGTCGATGTTTGGTAGCAGTAAAGTGCTGCGTGTCTGGCTACCTTACAGCACGATGTCCGGGCGAGTTATGGGCCAGTCGTGGCTGAACTCCATTACTGTCAGGGTAAAAGAAGGATTTGACAGCGCCGAGGCGGAACAGCAACTCACGCGTTTACTTTCACTGCGCCACGGAAAGAAGGATTTCTTTACCTGGAACATGGACGGCGTCTTGAAAACTGTTGAAAAGACCACACGTACTTTACAACTGTTTCTGACGCTGGTGGCGGTGATTTCGCTGGTGGTGGGCGGTATTGGTGTAATGAATATTATGCTGGTGTCAGTGACCGAGCGGACGCGGGAAATTGGCATTCGCATGGCTGTAGGTGCGCGAGCAAACGATGTTTTGCAACAGTTCCTGATCGAAGCCGTACTGGTTTGCCTGGTCGGTGGCGCGTTGGGAATAACGCTGTCACTGTTAATTGCTTTCACCTTGCAGCTTTTCTTACCCGGCTGGGAGATTGGTTTTTCACCGTTGGCACTGCTGCTGGCGTTTCTCTGCTCGACGGCCACCGGGATTTTATTTGGATGGTTACCCGCACGAAATGCGGCACGACTGGATCCAGTAGATGCTCTGGCACGAGAGTAATTTTTGAGATAAAAATGCCAGCCGATCGGGCTGGCATTTTGCCTTTAGGATGTACACAATGAGACAGAAGAGCTATGCGACTGCCGCTTCTACTTCGACGGGCACAATAACACTGGCGTGATTGCCTTTTGGCCCCTGGTGGACATCAAACTGAACGGATTGTCCAGCTTTTAGCGTTCTGTAACCATCCATCTGAATGGTGGAATAATGAGCGAAAATATCTTCGCCGCCGCCTTCAGGGCAGATGAAACCAAACCCTTTGGCATTGTTGAACCACTTAACAGTACCCTTTTCCATGCTTCGACATCCTTCGCAAATCTTATACAAGTAAGATGGAATAAACCGGGGTCAGAGAGGGGGCTGTTCAAAACCTCGCCAACTCTAGAAATACAATTTAGAGAATTAGGGCGAGCCGTCAAGCGTTTGACAGGGGCCAGGGGGCAGGTATGAATCAAAAATTTGAAGCAGTTAACGCTATTGACAGGAATGTGACAGATGTCGCTGATGCCAACGATAGATGATAGTTATCTATCATGTGGAGTAGATTGGTCAGGCAAATAAGCTCTTGTCAGCGGCAGGGCGTTCTGCCGATAACCGTAACCGAAGATGATAACTGACAATGGGTAAAACGAACGACTGGCTGGACTTTGATCAACTGGCGGAAGAAAAAGTTCGCGACGCGCTAAAACCGCCATCTATGTATAAAGTGATATTAGTCAATGATGATTACACTCCGATGGAGTTTGTTATTGACGTGTTACAAAAATTCTTTTCTTATGATGTAGAACGTGCAACGCAATTGATGCTCGCTGTTCACTACCAGGGGAAGGCCATTTGCGGAGTCTTTACCGCCGAGGTTGCAGAAACCAAAGTGGCGATGGTGAACAAGTACGCGAGGGAGAATGAGCATCCATTGCTGTGTACGCTAGAAAAAGCCTGAATGCAGGCATAAAAATTGGGGGAGGTGCCTATGCTCAATCAAGAACTGGAACTCAGTTTAAATATGGCTTTCGCCAGAGCGCGCGAGCACCGTCATGAGTTTATGACCGTCGAGCACTTGTTACTGGCGCTGCTCAGTAACCCATCTGCCCGGGAGGCGCTGGAAGCGTGTTCTGTGGATTTGGTTGCGCTCCGTCAGGAACTGGAAGCCTTTATTGAACAAACCACACCCGTTCTGCCTGCCAGTGAAGAGGAGCGCGACACACAGCCGACGCTGAGTTTTCAGCGTGTACTGCAACGTGCGGTCTTCCATGTCCAGTCCTCCGGTCGCAATGAGGTAACCGGTGCAAACGTTCTGGTCGCTATCTTTAGCGAACAGGAGTCGCAGGCGGCATATCTGTTGCGTAAACATGAAGTCAGCCGTCTCGATGTGGTGAACTTTATCTCTCATGGCACGCGTAAAGACGAGCCGACACAGTCTTCTGATCCTGGCAGCCAGCCAAACAGCGAAGAACAAGCTGGTGGGGAGGAACGTATGGAGAATTTCACGACGAACCTGAATCAGCTTGCGCGCGTGGGCGGAATCGACCCACTGATTGGTCGTGAGAAGGAGCTGGAGCGTGCTATTCAGGTTCTCTGCCGTCGCCGTAAAAACAACCCGCTGCTGGTGGGGGAATCTGGTGTCGGTAAAACCGCGATTGCGGAAGGTCTTGCCTGGCGAATTGTTCAGGGCGATGTGCCGGAAGTGATGGCTGACTGTACGATTTACTCTCTCGATATCGGTTCTCTGTTAGCGGGCACTAAATATCGCGGCGACTTTGAAAAACGTTTTAAAGCGTTGCTCAAGCAGCTGGAGCAGGACACTAACAGCATCCTGTTTATTGATGAGATCCACACCATTATCGGTGCGGGTGCAGCGTCTGGTGGCCAGGTCGATGCGGCTAACCTGATCAAACCGTTGCTCTCCAGCGGTAAAATTCGCGTAATTGGTTCGACAACCTATCAGGAGTTCAGCAACATTTTCGAGAAAGACCGTGCTCTGGCGCGTCGCTTCCAGAAAATTGATATTACTGAACCGTCGATCGAAGAAACTGTTCAAATCATCAATGGCCTGAAACCGAAGTATGAAGCGCACCACGACGTGCGTTATACCGCAAAAGCGGTGCGTGCAGCGGTAGAGCTGGCGGTGAAATACATTAACGATCGTCATCTGCCGGATAAAGCCATTGACGTTATCGACGAAGCGGGCGCTCGCGCACGCCTGATGCCGGTAAGCAAACGCAAGAAAACCGTTAATGTGGCGGATATTGAGTCCGTGGTGGCCCGTATTGCGCGCATTCCAGAGAAGAGTGTTTCTCAGAGTGACCGCGATACCCTGAAAAACCTCGGCGATCGCCTGAAAATGCTGGTCTTCGGTCAGGATAAAGCCATTGAGGCGCTGACTGAAGCCATTAAGATGGCGCGTGCAGGTTTAGGTCACGAACATAAACCGGTTGGTTCGTTCCTGTTTGCCGGCCCTACCGGGGTCGGGAAAACAGAGGTGACGGTACAGCTTTCGAAAGCGTTGGGCATTGAGCTGCTGCGCTTTGATATGTCCGAGTATATGGAACGCCATACCGTCAGCCGTCTGATTGGTGCGCCTCCGGGATACGTTGGTTTTGATCAGGGAGGTTTGCTGACTGATGCGGTCATCAAGCATCCACATGCGGTGCTGTTGCTGGACGAAATCGAGAAAGCGCATCCGGACGTGTTCAATATTCTGTTGCAGGTGATGGACAACGGTACGCTGACCGATAACAACGGACGCAAAGCGGACTTCCGTAACGTGGTGCTGGTGATGACCACCAACGCCGGGGTACGTGAAACTGAGCGTAAATCCATTGGTCTTATCCACCAGGATAACAGCACCGATGCGATGGAAGAGATCAAGAAGATCTTTACACCGGAATTCCGTAACCGTCTCGACAACATTATCTGGTTCGATCATCTGTCAACTGACGTGATCCATCAGGTGGTGGATAAATTCATCGTCGAGTTGCAGGTTCAGCTGGATCAGAAAGGTGTTTCTCTGGAAGTGAGCCAGGAAGCGCGTAACTGGCTGGCCGAGAAAGGTTACGACCGGGCAATGGGCGCACGTCCGATGGCGCGTGTCATCCAGGACAACCTGAAAAAACCGCTCGCCAACGAACTGCTGTTTGGTTCGCTGGTGGACGGCGGTCAGGTCACCGTCGCGCTGGATAAAGAGAAAAATGAGCTGACTTACGGATTCCAGAGTGCACAAAAGCACAAGGCGGAAGCAGCGCATTAATCTGATTGTTAGGTAGGTTGGTCAAGTCCGTAATCTCGAAAGAGGTTACGGACTTTTTGTTTATGGGGTGGAGGAGGTTCAGACCCTTTTTTTAATGATGATGGTAAGTTGTTGATAATTAGTGCTGCGGGAAGGTAAGGATAAAAAAGGGTGCTGCAGGAGAATGGGATGGTTTTGCTTTATTAACAACGGGCTAAACGTGTAGTATTTGAGTTCACTGCCGTACAGGCAGCTTAGAAATTCACAGGTAACATACTCCACCCGCCCACCATGTTCACTGCCGTACAGACAGATAAAATGCGAAAAAAAAGCTCGCACTTTCGTACGAGCTCTTCTTTAAAGATGGCGGTGAGGGGGGGATTCGAACCCCCGATACGTTGCCGTATACACACTTTCCAGGCGTGCTCCTTCAGCCACTCGGACACCTCACCAAATTGTTTTGCTACCAAACCTCATGGGTGGCAACGGGGCGCTACTATAGGGAGTTGGAGTAAAACGGTCAAGAAGAATTTTAATGATAATTATTGTTTGCTCATACTGTAAACAAGTTGTGCAGTATATCTACATCGAGACAAGTTACGGACTTATACTTCCAAAGTACTTCATACATATCACAAAATAAAAAGGCCGGTTAAACCGACCTTTTACTCGTTCTTTCTCTTCGCCCATCAGGCGGTAAAACAATCAGCGACTACGGAAGACAATGCGGCCTTTGCTCAGGTCGTACGGGGTCAGTTCAACAGTCACTTTGTCGCCCGTCAGGATGCGGATGTAGTTTTTGCGCATTTTACCGGAGATGTGTGCAGTAACCACGTGACCGTTTTCTAACTCTACGCGGAACATGGTATTAGGCAACGTTTCAAGAACGGTACCTTGCATTTCAATATTGTCTTCTTTGGCCATCTAATCCTCTGGGGTATCACTACCGTAATTTGAACCGGCAAGATAATGCCGAAGTTCTGTAAATAAGTAAAGATTTGCGCGCTAAATCGCAACAAACAGGTTCGGCACATTACTCCGAAAACACACGGCTAAGCCGCACCAAAAGCGCAACGTATAAGGGAGCGGTGAGATAAACGATGGGCGTTACCTGACGCGAAAAATTCCTTATCGGCAGCGGGGTAATGAGCGTAACCAACTCTGCGACCGCAATTATAACACTCTGGGGAGAAATGTGCCGAAAACATTCATTCTTGTGGTGAAAACAAGCATCGTGGTACCCAGAAATTATTCGGCAATCGTCCGAGGCGCATTTGATTGAGATAATTAAGGTAATCCCGGCGGGGAATTTCGCAGGCACCAAGCGATGCTGTGTGATCGTTAAGGACCTGGCAGTCGATAAGCTTACCGCCATGACCGATAAATTCCTCACAGAATACCAGAAGCGCCGTTTTAGACGCATTTTCCATCCGGCTGAACATGGACTCGCCACAAAATAGCGTTCCCTGGGCCACGCCGTACATACCGCCGACAAGCTCATCTTCACGCCAGACTTCAATGGAGTGGGCATGGCCGAGTTCGTGAAGGCGATGGTAGGCTTCGACCACGCCACGCGTGATCCAGGTTCCTTCTTCGCGATCGCTGGCACAGCCTTCAATGACCTGACCAAAAGCGTAATTCATCGTGACACGATAGGGCGAGCGTTTATGAAATCGCTTCATACTACGGCTGATATGCAGTGATTCTGGCCATAGCACCGCGCGGGGATCGGGCGACCACCAGAGGATGGGGTCGCCTGGAGAAAACCACGGAAAAATACCACGCTGGTAAGCCATTAACAGGCGCGCAGGGCTAAGATCGCCCCCAAGTGCCAGCAGGCCGTTAGGCTCACGTAATGCGCCTTCCGGGGAAGGGAAGGCTATTGAATGGCGAGAAAGCTGAACCAGGCGCATGACCGCAAAACTCCACGCAAGTCGGATCGTTCAATAATAGCTTACAAACCCTGCTTGAACTGGTAATAACGCCCCTGTCTGGCAAGCAGCTCTGCGTGAGTACCTTGCTCAATAATTTGCCCGTTGTCCATCACTATTATTTGTTGGAAACGAGAGAGTCCGCGAAGTCGATGGGTGACCATTAACACCGTTTTCTCACGCATCATTTCTGCAAGCAATTCAAGGATCTGGCTTTCGGTTGTGGCATCTAAGCCTTCGGTAGGTTCATCCAGCAACACCAGTGGCGCATCATGTAACAGCGCACGGGCGATAGCCAGACGGCGCAGTTCACCACCGGAGAGCTGGCGTCCGCCTTCACCTAACCAACTGTTGAGACCTGCATCCTCGAGCAGCTTCTCCAGACCAACGCGACGCAAGCTCTCCGCCAGAGCCTCATCACTACTGCCAGGCGAGGCGAGTAACAGATTATCACGCAGCGTGGCGCTAAACAGATGCACTCGCTGAGGAACAACGCTGATGGTCTGTCGTAGAGCCGCTTCATTCAGGCTGGCTATGGGGCTATCGTTAAGCAAAATCTCGCCCTGTTGCGGGTCCCAAGCGCGGGTCAGCAGTTGTAACAGTGTTGATTTGCCGCATCCGGTTCGCCCGAGAATCGCAATATGTTCCCCGGCGTTTACCTGAAGAGAAATCCCTTTAAGTGCCTGTTGGGATTGCTCCGGATAAGTGAACTGAACATCCCGTAATGTCAGCGAAACGCGATCGGCAACACGAGTTTGGGTATCAGGGAAGGTGACTTCCGGTTTTTGATCCGTTAAATCAGTGATCCGAACGGCAGAGGCAATGACTTGCCCCAGATGCTGAAATGCACCCGTTACTGGTGCCAGTGCTTCAAACGCGGCTAACGCGCAGAAGACAAACAGGGCAATTAACGCGCCGGGTTGAGCATTGCCGCCAACGCCGCCAGACGCCATCCACAGCATCAGGATCACCGCTAACGCGCCAATGAGCAGCATTATCGCTTGCGACAATGCGGTCAGTTCAGATTGACGGCGTTGCGCTTCCAGCCATTGAATTTCTGTATTCTCTAGTTGCGTGCGATAACGATCGCTGGCACCAAAAATGGTCAGCTCAGCTTGCCCTTGCAGCCAGGCCGTCAGTTGTTGGCGATACTGTCCGCGAAGATGAGTCAGATTTTGCCCGGTGCTTTTTCCCGCACGATAAAACAGCGGTGGCATCAGGAAAAGCGTCAGTAACATAATGCCGCCCAGCGTAAAGGCGAGGGTGAAATCAAGGAAACTTAACCCGATTGTCACCATCATAATCACCACAAAAGCGCCCACCAGCGGCGAGATAACGCGCAGGTAAAGATGATCGAGCGTATCAACATCCGCCACCACGCGATTGAGCAATTCGCCCTGACGATAGCGCGCCAGTCCGGCAGGGGAGAGGGGCAACAATTTGCTGAAGGTGTAAATGCGCAGATGCTGCAACACGCGGAAAGTCGCGTCGTGACTTACCAGACGTTCAAAATAACGCCCGGCAGTACGGGTGATTGCGGCACCACGCACGCCCGCAGCGGGTAGCATATAGTTGAAGCTGTACAGTCCGGCAACCCCCGCAACCGCTGAGGCCGAGAGGAACCAGCCGGAAAGTGTCAACAGTCCGATACTGGCGAGCAGCGTCACAATTGCCAGCACAATACCAAGACTTAACATCCATTTATGACGTTTATACAGTGCTAGATAGGGTAGCAAAGCGCGCATTTAAATCTCCTCCTGACGATGGGCCAGTAATGTGGCGAATGGGCCACCAGCCACACTTAATTCCGCGTAACGTCCTTGCTCAATAATCCGGCCATCCTGCATAACCCAAATGACATCCCAGTCAGCAAGATCTTCTAACTGGTGGGTGACCATTAACGTTGTCTGGCGCAGAGAGGCGGCATTCAGCGCCTCCATTACGCGCTGTTCACTGTGAGCATCAAGGCTGGCAGCGGGTTCATCCAACAGTAATAGCGAACAGGGATTTAGTAACGCACGGGCCACCGCCACGCGCTGCGCCTGCCCCACGGAAAGGCGGGCAGCCTGGTCGCCAACAGGCGTATCAACGCCTTGTGGCAGGAGCGGTAGAAACTCGCTGACCCAGGCGTTATCCAGCGCTGCTTGTAATTCATGTTCGCTGGCATCAGGTCGCGCCAGTAGTACGTTATCCCGTAATGTTGCTGCCGGTAATTGTGGATTTTGCCCAACCCAGGAGAGATGTTTACGCCATGATTCTGGTGATAAATCGCGTAATTCTATCCCGTTGATTCGTAGCGATCCCTGATATGAGAGAAAACCAGAAAGCGCGTTCAACAGTGAACTTTTACCTGAACCGCTGCGACCAACCAACACGGCACGTTGGCCTGCTGGCAAAGTAAAGTTCAGCGGTCCGGCCAGCGTTTTACCTTCCGGCGACGTGATAAACAGATCCTCGGCCTCAATGGTCACCGGATCGGTCGATGCTAATTCCACCTCGCCACGCTGCGGATGGGCGAGCGGGGTTTCCATAAACGTTTTCAGACTGTCAGCTGCACCAACAGCCTGGGCTTTAGCATGATAAAACGTACCGAGATCGCGTAATGGCTGGAAAAACTCTGGCGCAAGGATCAGGGCCAGAAAACCCGCAGCCAGCGTCACGCCAGTATCGTAGTGACCAAAATCCAGCTCGCCGAGATAGGAAAAACCAAAGTAGACCGCCACCAGAGCAATTGACAGCGAGGTAAAAAATTCGAGAATGCCGGAGGATAAAAATGCCAGCCGTAGCACTTCCATTGTCCGTTGGCGGAAATCTTCCGAAGCAGAACGAATACTTTCAATTTCAGCTTCACCACGACCAAAAATACGCAATGTTTCCATGCCGCGCAGGCGATCGAGGAAATGCCCACTTAAGCGAGCAAGAGCGAGAAAGTTACGTCGGTTAGCATCGGCAGCCCCCATTCCAACCAGCGCCATAAACAACGGAATTAACGGTGCAGTGCCCAGCAGAATGAGCGCCGCAGCCCAGTTTGAGGGGAAGATTGCCACCACAATCAGCAACGGCACCGACACTGCCAGCGCCATTTGCGGCAGGTAGCGTGCATAGTAATCATGCATATCGTCAATTTGCTCGAGTACCAGCGTCGCCCAGCTCCCCGCAGGTTTACCCTGAATCCACGCTGGCCCTGCTTGTTGCAGACGGTCGAGAACCTGCCGGCGGATGGCAAAGCGGATATGCTGCCCGGCGTGATAACCCACCCGTTCGCGTAACCAGACCACCCATGCGCGCAGTACAAAGGTCAGAACCAGTAACGTAAAGGGAAGCAGCAGGGCTTCACGGGGAATATTCTCCATAATCATATGTTGCAGAATTCGCGCCATGAACCAGGCCTGGGCAATGATCAATATGCCGCTCACAAAGCCCAGCAGACGAGAAATATTCAGCCAACGTTGGGAGATGACGCTTTGCTGTTTTAACCAGCGGGTTAACTCTTTTTGACGAGATTTATTCATTGCACGCTTAGCAGGTGAGTTATCAGAATTATTTGCAGAGCAATGTTACAACGGGGAAAAAATAAAGGCGACCCATAGTCGCAAGGTGTCGCCTTCTTTACTTTTGTTACTGATTTGTAAAATTATTTTGCGTCAGCTAAACCATCGAGGTAGCGTTCCGCATCAAGTGCTGCCATGCAGCCTGTACCGGCCGAAGTAATGGCCTGACGATAAATATGATCCATCACGTCACCCGCGGCAAAGACGCCAGGAATGCTGGTCTGGGTGGCATTACCATGAATACCCGACTGTACTTTGATGTAGCCGTTTTCCAGTTCCAGCTGCCCTTCGAAAATGGCAGTATTCGGGCTGTGACCGATAGCAACAAACAGACCGGCAACGTCGAGTGATTCGATGTTATCGCTGTTTTGCGTATCGCGCAGACGAACGCCAGTGACACCCATTTGATCGCCGGTCACTTCTTCCAGCGTCCGGTTGGTGTGCAGAATGATGTTGCCGTTCTCCACTTTATCCATCAGACGCTTAATGAGGATTTTTTCCGCGCGGAAACCGTCACGGCGGTGAATCAGATGTACTTCCGAAGCGATGTTAGACAGATACAACGCCTCTTCAACCGCGGTATTGCCGCCGCCGATGACCGCAACTTTCTGGTTGCGATAGAAGAAACCGTCGCAGGTTGCACAAGCAGAAACCCCACGGCCTTTAAAGGCTTCTTCAGAGGGCAGGCCGAGATAGCGTGCAGAAGCTCCGGTGGCAATAATCAGCGCGTCGCAAGTGTATTCGCCGTTATCGCCATTCAGACGGAACGGACGGTTTTGCAGATCCACCTTGTTGATATGATCAAAAATGATTTCAGTTTCAAATTTGGTGGCATGTTCGTGCATGCGCTCCATTAATAACGGACCGGTCAGATCGTTTGGATCGCCAGGCCAGTTTTCCACTTCTGTGGTGGTGGTCAGTTGGCCGCCTTTTTCCATGCCGGTAATCAGCACAGGTTGCAGGTTGGCGCGCGCCGCATAGACAGCAGCGGTGTATCCCGCCGGGCCTGAACCCAGGATAAGCAGTTTACTGTGTTTGGTCGTGCCCATGAGATCCCCATAGTTGTTGGCAGACAATGGGCAGGATTGTAGGGAATTTACTGACGTAAAAAAAGAGTATGACGATTTTGTTAACAATTTGTGCAATCGGCAGCATCGATAAGCAGGTCAAATTCTCCCGTCATTATCACCTCTGCTACTTAAATTTCCCGCTTTATAAGCTGATTAAATGATGAATAAACGCCCCTGTTAATGAATATCTGGCATGTTGTACTAAAAATCGATGTTTTGCTTTGACAATCCCCTAGTGTTTTGCGAAAACATTCGAGGAAGAAAAAAAACAGTATTCTTATATGCGCATAACCATGCATGTAAATACCATGTTTACCGTGCTAGTGAAATCTACGTATGGCGTGGACAGACGCCATTCGTGATGTCGATAGCTGCCACAAGGCAACGGTCTTCTCACCGTAGACCCAGGCATTGCGCGCCGTGAATCTTCATGATTTCGGTCTATCGTGACGGGTAGCGACTCTGAGCAGTGATGTTTCAGGGTCAGACAGGAGTAGGGAAGGAATACAGAGAGACAATAATAATGGTAGATAGCAAGAAGCGCCCTGGCAAAGATCTCGACCGTATCGATCGTAACATTCTTAATGAGTTGCAAAAGGATGGGCGTATTTCTAACGTCGAGCTTTCTAAACGTGTGGGACTTTCCCCAACGCCGTGCCTTGAGCGTGTGCGTCGGCTGGAAAGACAAGGGTTTATTCAGGGCTATACGGCGCTGCTTAACCCCCATTATCTGGATGCATCACTTCTGGTATTCGTTGAGATTACTCTGAATCGTGGCGCACCGGATGTGTTTGAACAATTCAATACCGCTGTACAAAAACTTGAAGAAATTCAGGAGTGTCATTTAGTATCTGGTGATTTCGACTACCTGTTGAAAACACGCGTGTCGGATATGTCAGCTTACCGTAAGTTGCTGGGGGAAACCCTGCTGCGTCTGCCTGGCGTCAATGACACACGGACATACGTTGTTATGGAAGAAGTCAAGCAGAGTAATCGTCTGGTTATTAAGACGCGCTAACACGGAACAGGTGCAAAATCGGCGTATTTTGATTACACTCCTGTTAATCCATACAGCAACAGTACTGGGGTAACCTGGTACTGTTGTCCGTTTTAGCATCGGGCAGGAAAAGCCTGTAACCTGGAGAGCCTTTCTTGAGCCAGGAATACACTGAAGACAAAGAAGTCACATTGACAAAGTTAAGTAGCGGCCGTCGCCTTCTGGAAGCGTTGCTGATCCTTATTGTCCTGTTTGCCGTCTGGTTGATGGCTGCCTTACTAAGCTTTAACCCTTCGGACCCCAGCTGGTCGCAAACGGCCTGGCATGAACCTATCCATAATTTAGGTGGGATGCCCGGTGCGTGGCTGGCAGATACGCTGTTCTTTATTTTTGGCGTGATGGCTTACACCATTCCCGTCATTATTGTCGGCGGTTGTTGGTTTGCCTGGCGTCATCAGTCCAGTGACGAATACATTGATTATTTTGCCGTTTCGTTACGCATCATTGGCGTTTTGGCGCTCATCCTTACCTCCTGTGGTCTGGCGGCAATCAACGCTGACGATATCTGGTATTTTGCCTCCGGTGGCGTCATTGGCAGCTTACTAAGCACTACGTTACAACCACTGCTACACAGTAGCGGGGGAACTATTGCGCTGCTCTGCGTTTGGGCTGCGGGCCTGACGCTGTTCACCGGTTGGTCATGGGTGACCATTGCTGAAAAACTCGGCGGCTGGATTTTAAACATTCTCACCTTCGCCAGTAATCGTACCCGTCGCGATGATACCTGGGTCGATGAAGATGAATATGAAGATGACGAAGAGTATGAAGATGAAAACCACGGCAAACAGCATGAATCACGCCGTGCCCGTATTCTTCGCGGCGCGCTAGCGCGTCGTAAACGGTTGGCGGAAAAATTCATTAATCCGATGGGGCGGCAAACAGACGCAGCGTTGTTCTCCGGTAAGCGGATGGATGATGAAGAAGAGATTATCTACACTGCACGCGGTGTGGCTGCCGACCCGGACGACGTCCTATTTTCGGGCAATCGTGCAACGCAGCCAGAATATGACGAATACGATCCATTATTAAACGGTGCGCCAATTACCGAACCTGTTGCTGTAGCAGCTGCTGCTACCACGGCGACACAAAGCTGGGCTGCGCCGGTTGAACCTGTGACCCAGACGCCGCCTGTTACTTCTGTTGATGTTCCACCTTCGCAACCTACAGTAGCCTGGCAGCCTGTACCGGGTCCACAAACGGGAGAGCCGGTTATTGCTCCTGCACCGGAAGGTTACCCACAGCAGCCACAATATGCGCAGCCTGCAGTGCAATATAATGAGCCGCTGCAACAACCTGTACAGCCACAGCAGCCGTATTATGCGCCTGCAGCTGAACAACCTGTGCAACAACCTTACTACGCTCCTGCGGCGGAACAACCTGTTCAGCAACCGTATTACGCAACTGCGCCGGAACAGCCTGCGCAACAGCCGTATTATGCCCCTGCGCCAGAACAACCGGTGGCAGGTAACGCCTGGCAAGCCGAAGAGCAGCAATCCACTTTTGCTCCACAGTCTACATACCAGACTGAGCAAACTTATCAGCAGCCAGCCGCTCAGGAGCCGTTGTACCAACAGCCGCAACCCGTTGAACAGCAGCCTGTTGTGGAGCCTGAACCCGTTGTAGAAGAGACAAAACCCGCGCGTCCGCCGCTTTACTATTTTGAAGAAGTGGAAGAGAAGCGAGCCCGTGAACGTGAACAACTTGCGGCCTGGTATCAACCGATTCCAGAACCGGTTAAAGAACCAGAACCGATCAAATCTTCGTTGAAAGCGCCTTCTGTTGCAGCAGTACCTCCAGTAGAAGCCGCTGCCGCTGTTTCTCCGCTGGCATCTGGCGTGAAAAAAGCGACACTGGCGACGGGGGCTGCCGCAACCGTTGCCGCGCCAGTCTTCAGTCTGGCAAATAGCGGTGGACCGCGTCCGCAAGTCAAAGAGGGAATTGGCCCGCAGTTGCCACGACCGAAACGTATCCGCGTGCCAACTCGTCGTGAACTGGCGTCTTACGGTATTAAGCTGCCCTCACAGCGTGCGGCGGAAGAGAAAGCCCGTGAAGCCCGGCGCAATCAGTATGATTCTGGCGATCAGTATAACGATGATGAAATCGATGCGATGCAGCAGGATGAACTGGCACGTCAGTTCGCCCAGGCACAGCAGCAACGCTATGGCGAACAGTATCAACATGATGTGCCCGTAAACGCAGAAGATGCAGATGCTGCGGCAGAGGCTGAACTGGCTCGTCAGTTTGCGCAAACTCAACAACAACGTTATTCCGGCGAACAACCGGCTGGGGCGAATCCGTTCTCGCTGGATGATTTTGAATTTTCGCCAATGAAAGCGTTGCTGGATGATGGTCCACACGAACCGTTGTTTACGCCAATTGTTGAACCTGTACAGCAGCCGCAACAACTGGTTGCACCGCAGCAGCAGTATCAGCAGCCACAACAGCCGGTTGCGCCACAGCAGCAATATCAGCAGCCGCAACAGCCGGTTGCGCCGCAGCAGCAGTATCAGCAGCCACAACAGCAGGTTGCGCCGCAGCCACAATATCAGCAGCCGCAACAACCGGTTGCACCGCAGCAGCAGGATACCCTGCTTCATCCGCTGTTGATGCGTAATGGCGACAGCCGTCCGTTGCATAAACCGACGACGCCGCTGCCTTCTCTGGATTTGCTGACACCGCCGCCGAGCGAAGTGGAGCCGGTAGATACCTTTGCGCTTGAACAAATGGCTCGCCTGGTGGAAGCGCGTCTGGCTGATTTCCGTATTAAAGCCGATGTCGTCAATTACTCTCCGGGGCCGGTTATCACTCGCTTTGAACTTAACCTGGCTCCTGGCGTAAAAGCGGCGCGCATTTCTAACTTGTCACGGGACCTTGCCCGTTCACTTTCGACGGTGGCGGTGCGTGTCGTTGAAGTTATTCCTGGCAAACCCTATGTAGGTCTGGAGTTACCAAATAAAAAACGACAAACCGTTTATCTGCGCGAAGTTTTGGATAACGCCAAATTCCGCGATAATCCGTCGCCATTAACCGTGGTGCTGGGTAAAGATATCGCCGGTGAGCCGGTGGTTGCCGATCTGGCGAAAATGCCGCACTTGTTGGTTGCGGGGACTACCGGTTCCGGTAAATCTGTCGGTGTGAACGCGATGATCCTGAGCATGCTTTATAAAGCACAGCCAGAAGATGTGCGTTTCATCATGATCGACCCGAAAATGCTGGAGCTTTCGGTTTATGAAGGCATTCCGCATCTGTTAACGGAAGTCGTTACTGATATGAAAGATGCCGCCAACGCGCTGCGCTGGTGTGTTAACGAGATGGAGCGTCGTTATAAACTGATGTCTGCGCTGGGTGTGCGTAATCTGGCGGGTTATAACGAAAAAATTGCTGAAGCCGATCGCATGATGCGTCCGATTCCAGACCCGTACTGGAAGCCGGGTGACAGTATGGATGCCCAGCATCCGGTGCTGAAAAAAGAACCATACATTGTGGTGTTGGTTGACGAATTTGCCGACCTGATGATGACGGTAGGTAAAAAAGTGGAAGAGCTGATAGCACGTCTGGCGCAAAAAGCCCGTGCCGCGGGTATCCACCTCGTACTGGCAACTCAGCGTCCATCGGTTGATGTTATTACTGGTCTGATTAAAGCGAATATTCCGACCCGTATCGCCTTTACCGTATCCAGTAAGATTGACTCACGTACCATTCTTGATCAGGCTGGCGCGGAATCACTGCTGGGGATGGGGGATATGCTCTACTCTGGGCCGAACTCCACGTTGCCGGTACGTGTCCATGGTGCTTTTGTTCGCGATCAGGAAGTTCATGCCGTGGTGCAGGACTGGAAAGCGCGTGGTCGCCCACAGTATGTTGATGGCATCACTTCCGACAGTGAAAGCGAAGGTGGCGCGGGCGGTTTCGATGGCGCTGAAGAACTGGATCCGTTGTTCGATCAGGCGGTGCAGTTTGTCACTGAAAAACGCAAAGCGTCAATTTCTGGCGTACAGCGTCAGTTCCGCATTGGTTATAACCGTGCAGCGCGTATTATCGAACAGATGGAAGCGCAGGGGATTGTCAGCGAACAGGGGCACAACGGTAATCGTGAAGTGCTGGCCCCACCGCCGTTTGACTAATTAATGCATTGCCGGATAAGGCGCGGTAGCGTCGCATCCGGCACTCTATCAACTGAAAATTCAGTATTTTCTTTTTTCCTCAAGCTGATTATTAGCCTGGAATAGAGAGTAGAGGGAACTCCCGATCGGGAGTGACGTAATTTGAGGAATAATGATGAAAAAAATTGCCATCACCTGTGCATTACTCTCAAGCTTAGTAGCAAGCAGCGTTTGGGCTGATGCCGCAAGCGATCTGAAAAGCCGCCTGGATAAAGTCAGCAGCTTCCACGCCAGCTTCACACAAAAAGTGACTGACGGTAGCGGCGCGGCGGTGCAGGAAGGTCAGGGCGATCTGTGGGTGAAACGTCCAAACTTATTCAACTGGCATATGACACAACCTGATGAAAGCATTCTGGTTTCTGACGGTAAAACACTGTGGTTCTATAACCCGTTCGTTGAGCAAGCTACGGCAACTTGGCTGAAAGATGCCACCGGTAATACGCCGTTTATGCTGATTGCCCGCAACCAGTCCAGCGACTGGCAGCAGTACAATATCAAACAGAATGGCGATGACTTTGTCCTGACGCCGAAAGCCAGCAATGGCAATCTGAAGCAGTTCACCATTAACGTGGGACGTGATGGCACAATCCATCAGTTTAGCGCGGTGGAGCAGGACGATCAGCGCAGCAGTTATCAACTGAAATCCCAGCAAAATGGGGCTGTGGATGCAGCGAAATTTACCTTCACCCCGCCGCAAGGCGTCACGGTAGATGATCAACGTAAGTAGAGGCACCTGAGTGAGCAATCTGTCGCTCGATTTTTCGGATAATACTTTTCAACCTCTGGCCGCGCGTATGCGGCCAGAAAATTTAGCACAGTATATCGGCCAGCAACATTTGCTGGCTGCGGGGAAGCCGTTGCCGCGCGCTATCGAAGCCGGGCATCTGCATTCTATGATCCTCTGGGGGCCACCGGGTACCGGCAAAACAACTCTCGCTGAAGTGATTGCCCGCTATGCGAACGCTGATGTGGAACGTATTTCTGCCGTCACCTCTGGCGTGAAAGAGATTCGCGAGGCGATCGAGCGCGCCCGGCAAAACCGCAATGCAGGTCGCCGCACTATTCTTTTTGTTGACGAAGTTCACCGTTTCAACAAAAGCCAGCAGGATGCATTTCTGCCACATATTGAAGACGGCACCATCACTTTTATTGGCGCAACCACTGAAAACCCGTCGTTTGAGCTTAATTCGGCACTGCTTTCCCGTGCCCGTGTCTATCTGTTGAAATCCCTGAGTACAGAGGATATTGAGCAAGTACTAACTCAGGCGATGGAAGACAAAACCCGTGGCTATGGTGGTCAGGATATTGTTCTGCCAGATGAAACACGACGCGCCATTTCTGAACTGGTGAATGGCGACGCGCGCCGGGCGTTAAATACGCTGGAAATGATGGCGGATATGGCCGAAGTCGATGATAGCGGTAAGCGGGTCCTGAAGCCTGAATTACTGACCGAAATCGCAGGTGAACGTAGTGCCCGCTTTGATAACAAAGGTGATCGCTTTTACGATCTCATTTCCGCACTGCATAAATCGGTACGTGGTAGCGCACCCGATGCGGCGCTGTACTGGTATGCGCGAATTATTACTGCCGGTGGCGATCCGTTATATGTTGCGCGTCGCTGTCTGGCGATTGCGTCTGAAGATGTGGGTAATGCTGATCCACGAGCGATGCAGGTGGCAATTGCAGCCTGGGATTGCTTTACTCGCGTTGGCCCGGCGGAAGGTGAACGCGCCATTGCTCAGGCGATTGTTTACCTGGCCTGCGCGCCAAAAAGCAACGCTGTCTACACTGCGTTTAAAGCTGCGCTGGCGGATGCTCGCGAACGTCCGGATTATGACGTGCCGGTTCATTTGCGTAATGCGCCGACGAAATTAATGAAGGAAATGGGCTACGGGCAGGAATATCGTTACGCTCATGATGAAGCAAACGCTTATGCTGCCGGTGAGGTTTACTTCCCGCGGGAAATAGCACAAACACGCTATTATTTCCCGACAAACAGGGGCCTTGAAGGCAAGATTGGCGAAAAGCTCGCCTGGCTGGCTGAACAGGATCAAAATAGCCCCATAAAACGCTACCGTTAATGTTATCGTTGCGGTAATGTTGTTACTGTATCCCTGTGGTCGCAGGCTGTGGCCACATCTCCCATTTAATTCGATAAGCACAGGATAAGCATGCTCGATCCCAATCTGCTGCGTAATGAGCCAGACGCAGTCGCTGAAAAACTGGCACGCCGGGGCTTTAAGCTGGATGTAGATAAGCTGGGCGCTCTCGAAGAGCGTCGTAAAGTATTGCAGGTCAAAACGGAAAACCTGCAAGCGGAGCGTAACTCCCGATCGAAATCCATTGGCCAGGCGAAAGCGCGCGGGGAAGATATCGAGCCTTTACGTCTGGAAGTGAACAAACTGGGCGAAGAGCTGGATGCAGCAAAAGCCGAGCTGGATGCTTTACAGGCTGAAATTCGCGATATCGCGCTGACCATCCCTAACCTGCCTGCAGATGAAGTGCCGGTAGGTAAAGACGAAAATGACAACGTTGAAGTCAGCCGCTGGGGTACCCCGCGTGAGTTTGACTTTGAAGTTCGTGACCACGTGACGCTGGGTGAAATGCACTCTGGCCTCGACTTTGCAGCTGCAGTTAAGCTGACTGGTTCCCGCTTTGTGGTAATGAAAGGGCAGATTGCTCGCATGCACCGCGCACTGTCGCAGTTTATGCTGGATCTGCATACCGAACAGCATGGCTACAGTGAGAACTATGTTCCGTACCTGGTTAACCAGGACACGCTGTACGGTACGGGTCAGCTGCCGAAATTTGCTGGCGATCTGTTCCATACTCGTCCGCTGGAAGAAGAAGCAGACACCAGTAACTATGCGCTGATCCCAACGGCAGAAGTTCCGCTGACTAACCTGGTGCGCGGTGAAATCATCGATGAAGATGATCTGCCAATTAAGATGACCGCCCACACCCCATGCTTCCGTTCTGAAGCCGGTTCATATGGTCGTGACACCCGTGGTCTGATCCGTATGCACCAGTTCGACAAAGTTGAAATGGTGCAGATCGTGCGCCCGGAAGACTCAATGGCGGCGCTGGAAGAGATGACTGGTCATGCAGAAAAAGTCCTGCAGCTGCTGGGCCTGCCGTACCGTAAAATCATCCTTTGTACCGGCGACATGGGCTTTGGCGCTTGCAAAACCTATGACCTGGAAGTATGGATCCCGGCACAGAACACCTACCGTGAGATCTCTTCCTGCTCCAACGTTTGGGATTTCCAGGCACGTCGTATGCAGGCACGTTGCCGCAGCAAGTCGGACAAGAAAACCCGTCTGGTTCATACCCTGAACGGTTCTGGTCTGGCTGTTGGTCGTACGCTGGTTGCAGTAATGGAAAACTATCAGCAGGCTGATGGTCGTATTGAAGTACCAGAAGTTCTGCGTCCGTATATGAACGGACTGGAATATATTGGCTAATACCCAATTTTTCTGAATCTAAAAAGCGCCTGCGGGCGCTTTTTTTGTCTCCCTTTGATACCGAACAATAATTACTCCTCACTTACACGTAATACTACTTTCGAGTGAAAATCTACCTATCTCTTTGATTTTCAAATTATTCTATGTATACAAGCCTATATAGCGAGCTGCTATAGAAATAATTACACAATACGGTTTGTTACTGGAATCAATCGTGAGCAAGCTTGAGTGAGCCATTATGAAAACGAAAATCCCTGATGCGGTATTGGCTGCTGAGGTGAGTCGCCGTGGTTTGGTAAAAACGACAGCGATCGGCGGCCTGGCAATGGCCAGCAGCGCATTAACATTACCTTTTAGTCGGATTGCGCACGCTGTCGATAGCGCCATTCCAACAAAATCAGACGAAAAGGTTATCTGGAGCGCCTGTACAGTTAACTGTGGTAGTCGCTGCCCGCTACGTATGCACGTCGTGGACGGTGAAATCAAATATGTCGAAACGGACAATACCGGCGATGACAATTACGACGGCCTGCACCAGGTTCGCGCCTGCCTGCGTGGGCGTTCCATGCGTCGCCGTGTCTACAATCCGGACCGCCTGAAATATCCGATGAAACGAGTCGGGGCGCGCGGTGAAGGCAAATTCGAGCGCATTAGCTGGGAAGAAGCCTACGACATCATCGCGACCAATATGCAGCGCCTGATCAAAGAGTACGGCAACGAGTCTATCTATCTGAACTATGGCACCGGTACGCTGGGCGGCACCATGACCCGCTCCTGGCCGCCGGGAAATACCCTGGTCGCGCGGCTGATGAACTGCTGCGGCGGCTATCTGAACCATTACGGCGACTACTCCTCCGCGCAAATTGCGGAAGGTTTGAACTATACCTACGGCGGCTGGGCAGATGGCAACAGCCCGTCGGATATCGAAAACAGTAAGCTGGTAGTGCTGTTTGGTAATAACCCTGGCGAAACGCGAATGAGTGGCAGTGGGGTGACTTACTATCTTGAACAGGCACGCCAGAAATCTAATGCCCGCATGATCATCATCGATCCGCGCTATACCGACACCGGTGCCGGGCGCGAAGATGAGTGGATCCCTATTCGTCCGGGAACAGATGCCGCACTGGTTAACGGTCTGGCGTACGTCATGATCACTGAAAACCTGGTGGATCAGGCATTCCTCGATAAATATTGCGTTGGCTACGATGAGAAAACCCTGCCAGCCAGTGCGCCGAAAAATGGCCACTATAAAGCTTATATTCTGGGTGAAGGGCCAGATGGCGTGGCTAAAACACCGGAATGGGCCTCACAAATCACCGGTGTTCCGGCAGACAAAATCATCAAACTGGCTCGTGAAATCGGCAGTACCAAACCGGCGTTTATCAGCCAGGGATGGGGCCCGCAGCGTCACGCTAACGGTGAAATCGCAACCCGTGCTATCTCGATGCTGGCGATTCTGACCGGTAACGTTGGTATTAACGGAGGCAACAGCGGCGCGCGTGAAGGTTCATACAGCTTACCGTTTGTCCGTATGCCGACCTTGGAAAACCCGATCCAGACCAGCATTTCGATGTTTATGTGGACCGATGCCATTGAACGTGGCCCGGAAATGACGGCGCTGCGTGATGGTGTACGCGGGAAAGATAAGCTGGATGTGCCGATCAAAATGATCTGGAACTATGCCGGTAACTGCCTGATTAACCAGCATTCTGAAATCAACCGTACCCATGAAATCCTTCAGGATGATAAGAAGTGCGAGCTGATTGTGGTTATCGACTGCCACATGACCTCATCGGCGAAATATGCTGACATCCTGCTGCCTGACTGCACCGCTTCCGAACAGATGGACTTTGCGCTGGATGCATCCTGCGGGAATATGTCTTACGTGATTTTCAACGATCAGGTGATTAAACCGCGCTTTGAATGTAAGACCATCTATGAAATGACCAGCGAACTGGCAAAACGTCTTGGCGTTGAGCAACAGTTTACTGAAGGCCGTACACAGGAAGAGTGGATGCGGCATCTGTATGCCCAGTCGCGGGAAGCGATTCCTGAACTGCCAACGTTTGAAGAGTTCCGCAAGCAGGGGATCTTTAAAAAGCGCGACCCACAAGGGCACCACGTTGCTTATAAAGCTTTCCGTGAAGATCCTCAGGCAAATCCACTGACCACGCCATCGGGCAAAATTGAGATTTATTCGCAGGCGCTGGCTGACATTGCCGCTACCTGGGAATTGCCAGAAGGCGATGTGATCGATCCACTGCCGATCTACACGCCAGGCTTTGAAAGTTATCAGGATCCGTTGAACAAACAGTATCCGCTGCAGCTTACGGGTTTCCACTATAAATCTCGCGTTCACTCAACTTACGGCGACGTTGATGTGCTGAAAGCAGCTTGCCGTCAGGAAATGTGGATCAACCCGCTTGATGCGCAAAAACGCGGTATCAACAACGGCGATAAAGTCAGGATCTTTAACGATCGTGGTGAGGTTCATATTGAGGCGAAAGTGACGCCACGAATGATGCCGGGTGTGGTCGCACCGGGTGAAGGTGCCTGGTATGACCCGGATACAAAACGTGTCGATAAGGGCGGTTGTATCAACGTACTGACCACTCAACGTCCGTCTCCTCTCGCTAAGGGGAATCCGTCACATACAAACCTTGTTCAGGTTGAAAAGGTGTAAGGAGTAACCGATGACAACCCAGTATGGATTTTTTATTGATTCCAGCCGTTGCACCGGTTGCAAAACCTGCGAGCTGGCCTGTAAAGACTACAAAGATTTGACGCCAGAAGTCAGCTTCCGCCGCATTTATGAATATGCTGGCGGCGACTGGCAGGAAGATAACGGTGTCTGGCACCAGAACGTGTTTGCCTACTATCTGTCGATTTCATGTAACCACTGCGAAGATCCGGCTTGTACTAAAGTCTGCCCGAGCGGTGCGATGCATAAACGTGAAGATGGTTTTGTTGTGGTCGATGAAGATGTGTGCATTGGCTGCCGCTACTGCCATATGGCTTGCCCGTATGGCGCACCGCAATATAACGAAACGAAAGGCCATATGACCAAATGCGATGGTTGTTATGACCGTGTTGCGGAGGGTAAAAAGCCGATCTGTGTTGAATCTTGTCCGCTGCGGGCGCTGGATTTCGGCCCTATCGACGAGCTGCGTAAAAAACATGGCGATCTGGCGGCCGTTGCGCCGTTGCCGCGAGCTCACTTTACCAAACCGAATATTGTGATCAAACCCAATGCCAATAGCCGCCCGACCGGGGATACCACTGGCTATCTGGCAAACCCGAAGGAGGTGTGAAGTGGTCAACAAAAACTGGCCACCGAGTTAGAGTTTTTCCAGTATCGATTTTCCGATTCGTTTGGGGGTAACCCACCGTTATATTCGTGCGGTCTTAGTGCGCTGTAATATCCAACGATATAGTCCGTTATGGCGTGAGCTGCCTCGCTGAAGCTTACGTAACCCACCACCGGCATCCATTCGTTCTTCAGACTCCTGAAGAAGCGTTCCATTGGGCTGTTATCCCAGCAGTTTCCGCGCCGGCTCATACTCTGTCTGATCTGGTATCGCCACAATAACTGCCGGAACTGCCTGCTCGTATAATGACTGCCCTGATCGCTGTGGAACATCACCCCGCCGGGCTTACCACGGGTTTCCCATGCCATTTCCAGCGCTTTCATGGTGAGCCTGCTGTCCGGCGAGAACGACATGGCCCAGCCCACTGGTTTTCTTGCGAACAGGTCGAGAACAACGGCGAG